>CANMWW010000115.1 GCA_947500965.1 Alphaproteobacteria bacterium | reverse complement strand
TCCTCCATGTGAGCGCCAGGCGGCGGCATCCCCGGCCCGTGCCGGGCCGGGGATGCGTGCCGCGGAGGACTTGATGGACGACGCGTCGAGCCAGGACAGCGCAGCGGCGGGCACGCAGGCACCGCCGGCGCTGCGCGTCGTCGGCGTCACGAGGCGCTTCGGCCCGCTCGTCGCCAACGACGCGATCTCCTTCGAGGTCGCGCGCGGCGAGATCCTCGCCCTGCTGGGCGAGAACGGCGCCGGCAAGACCACGCTCATGAACATCGTCTTCGGCCACTACGTGGCCGACGAGGGCCATGTCGAGGTGGCCGGCAGCAGGCTCGCGGGCGGCGACCCGCGCGCCGCGCTCGAGGCCGGCGTCGGCATGGTCCACCAGCACTTCACGCTGGCCGACAACCTGAGCGTCCTCGACAACGTCATGCTCGGCACCGAGCGGCTCTGGCGCCTGCGCTCGGATCGCCGCGGCGCGCGCGCGCGCCTCGCCGAGATCGCGCGCGACGCGGGCCTCGAGGTCGACCCCGACGCGCTGGTGGGCCAGCTCGGCGTCGGCGAACGCCAGCGCGTCGAGATCGTCAAGGCGCTCTACCGCCGGCCGCGCGTGCTGATCCTCGACGAGCCCACGGCGGTCCTGACGCCGCAGGAGGCCGAGGGGCTCTTCGCCACGCTGCGCCGGCTGGTCGCGGACGGGCTCTCGATCGTCTTCATCAGCCACAAGCTCGGCGAGGTGCTCGCGGCGGCCGACCGCGTCGTCGTGCTCCGCCAGGGCAAGGTGGCGCTGTCCTGCGCCGCCGCGGGCGCATCGCGCGAGGACCTCGCGACCGCGATGGTCGGCCACGCGGTCGCGCAGCCGCGGCTGGCGCCGGGGCGGCCCGGACCGGTCGCGCTCTGCCTGCACCGCATCGACGCGCGCAGCGCCGACGGGCGCGTCGCGCTGCACCAGGTCGACCTCGAGCTGCGGCATCGCGAGATCCTCGGCATCGCCGGCGTGTCTGGCAACGGCCAGTCTCTCCTCGCCGACATCGCCTGCGGGATGGCGAAGCCGCGCTCCGGCCTCGTCTCGCTCGACGGCGAGGTGCGCGCGCCCGGCTCGCCGCGCCGCTTCCTCGAGGCCGGCCTCGGCCGCATCCCCGAGGATCGCCATGCCGCCGGCGTCGTCGGCGACATGACGGTTGCCGAGAACGCGATCGTGGAGCGGCTAGACGACCCGCGCTTCTCGCGGCTCGGCTTCCTGCGCAAGGCAGCGATCCGCATGCATGCCGAGCTGCTGGTCGCGGATTTCGACATACGCGGCGCCGGCCCGGAGACGCGCACGCGCCTGCTCTCGGGCGACAACATCCAGAAGCTGATCCTCGGCCGCGTCCTGTCCGAGCACCCGACGATCATCGTCGCCAACCAGCCGACGCGCGGGCTCGACGTCGGCGCGGTGGCCTACGTGCAGGAGCGGCTGGCGGCGGCGCGCGCGCTCGGCGCGGCCGTGCTGCTCGTCTCCGAGGACCTCGACGAGCTGCTCGCGCTCTGCGACCGCATCGCCGTGATGTATCGCGGCCGCCTCTCGGCGCCGCTTCCCGCCGCGTCCCTCGACGCGCGCACCCTCGGCCTGATGATGGCGGGCGGCGCGCCGGAGGGGACCCATGCGGCTTGAGCCCCGCGAGCGCGTCCCGGCCTGGCTGTCGCTGCTCGCGCCGGCCTGCGCCCTCGTCGCGACATTCGGCGCCGCCGCGGCGCTGATCGCGGCCGCGGGCGCGCCCGTGCGCCAGGGCTTCGAGGTCATGCTCGCCGGCGCGCTCGGCTCCGGCTTCGCCATCAACGAGATGCTGACGCGCGCCACGCCGCTGATCCTGACCGGGCTCGCGGTCTCCGTCGCCTTCCGCGCGCGGCTCTGGAACATCGGCGCCGAGGGCCAGCTCTACATGGGCGCGCTCGCGGCGACCGCGCTCGGCACGGGCCTCGTCGACCTGCCCGCCTTCCTCCTGCTGCCGCTGCTCGTCGCCGCCGGCGCGCTCGCGGGCGCCGCGATGCTCGCCTGGCCCGCGCTGCTCAAGACGCGGCTCGGCGTCGACGAGGTCGTCGTCACGCTGCTGTCGAACTTCCTGGTCGCGCTGCTCGTGGCGATGCTGCTGGAGGGCCCGCTCAAGGACCCGATGGGCCTCGGCTGGCCGCAATCCGAGCCGGTCGTCGCCGCCGGCGAGTTGCCCAAGCTGGTGCCCGGCATGCGGCTGCACGCCGGCTTCGTGCTCGCGCTGGCCCTGGCGCTGGCGACCTGGATCGTCATGTCGCGCACGACGCTCGGCCTGCGCATCCGCGCGGTCGGGCTCAACGCCGTCGCCGCGCGCTTCGCCGGCATCGGCGTCGGGCGCACGATCCTCTGGACCGCGCTGCTCTCCGGCGGGCTGGCCGGCATCGCCGGCGTGAGCGAGGTCGCCGGGCTGAAGGGCAACCTGACGACCGACCTGTCGCCCGGCTTCGGCTATGCCGGCATCGTGGTTGCGACGCTCGCGCGGCTGCATCCCGGCGGCGTCGTGCTCTCGGCCATCTTCGTCGCCGGCATCTTCGTCGGCGCCGACGCGATGAGCCGCGGCGTCGGCGTGCCCAGCTACATCGCCGACGTCATCGTCGCCGCGGCGCTGCTGAGCATGCTCGTCGCCCTCCTCTTCCTGCGCTACCGCGTGAGCCGCCGATGATCCCGGCCATCCCCTGGGAAGCCATCGAGCTCCTCGCGCAGGCCAGCCTCTGGGTGGCGGCCGTGCGCATCGCGACGCCGCTCGTGTTCGGCACGCTGGGCGAGCTCATCTGCGAGCGCGCCGGCGTGCTCAACCTCGGCATCGAGGGGATCATGGTCGTCGGCGCGCTGGTCGGGTGGTTCGCCGTCCACCAGGGCGCGGACCTATGGACCGGCGTGCTGCTCGCCGCGCTGGCGGGCGCCGCCTTCGGGTTCCTGCAGGCGCTGCTCACCGTGCCGCTGGCGCTCAGCCAGCACGTCGCGGGGATCGGCGTCACGCTGCTCGCGACCAGCCTCTCCTACTACGCCTACCGCCTCGCCTTCCCGAAGGTGACGACGCCGCCGCGCATCGAGGCGTTCAAGCCCGTCGCGGTTCCCTGGCTGAGCGAGATACCGGTCGTCGGGCCGGCGCTCTTCGTCCAGACGCCGCTCACCTACCTCGCGCTCGGCGCGGTGGTGGTGGTGGCGTGGTTCCTGCACCGCACGCCCGCGGGCCTCGCGCTGCGCATGGTCGGCGAGAACCCGGAGGCCGCGGAGGCCCAGGGCATCGACGTGATCCGCACGCGCATCGCCGCGGTCTGCGCCGGCTCGGCGCTGATGGCGGTCGGCGGCGCGTTCCTGACGATGTCGGCCTTCGACGCCTTCTACTTCGGCATGGTGAACGGCCGCGGCTGGATCTGCATCGCGCTCGTGGTGTTCGCGAGCTGGAACCCGCTCAAGGCGCTGTTCGGCGCGCTGCTCTTCGCCGCGCTCGACGCCTGGCAGCTGCGCCTGCAGCAGGTCGTCGGCGGCGACGTGCCCTACCAGGTCTTCCTGATGATGCCCTACGCGCTGAGCATCCTCGCCCTGGTCGTCATGTCGCGCCGCGCCGCGAGCCCGCGCGCGCTGATGGCGCCATACGTGAAGGGAGAGAGGCGCTGATGGACCTCGTGCTGCGCGACGCCGCGCTCCCGGACGGGCGCAGGGGCATGGACATCGGCGTGCGCGACGGACGCATCGTCGCCGTCGAGCCGCGCCTCGCCGCGACGGGGCGCGAGGAGATCGACGCCGGCGGCATGCTCGTCTCGCCGCCCTTCGTCGACGCGCATTTCCACATGGACGCGACGCTGTCGCTCGGCCTGCCGCGGCTCAACCGCTCGGGCACGCTGCTGGAAGGCATCGCGCTCTGGAGCGAGTTCAAGCCCACGCTGACGCAGGACGCCGTCGTCGCCCGCGCCATGGCCTATTGCGACTGGGCCGCCGCGCAGGGGCTGCTCGCGATCCGCAGCCATGTCGATGTCTGCGACGAGCGGCTGCTCGCGGTCGACGCGCTGCTAGAGGTGAAGCGCCGCGTGCGGCCCTACATCGACCTGCAGCTCGTGGCCTTCCCGCAGGACGGCGTGTTCCGCTTCCCGCGCGCGATGGAGCTGCTGCGCGCGGCGCTCGACCGCGGCGTCGACGTCGTCGGCGGCATCCCGCATTTCGAGCGCACCATGGCCGAGGGCGCGCGCTCGGTCCGCGCGCTGTGCGAGCTCGCGGCCGAGCGGGGCCTGCGCGTCGACATGCATTGCGACGAGACCGACGATCCGATGTCCCGCCACGTCGAGACGCTGGCCTTCGAGACGCAGCGCCTCGGCCTGCAGGGCCGCGTCGTCGGCTCGCACCTCACCTCGATGCACAGCATGGACAACTACTACGTCTCCAAGCTGGTGCCGCTGATGGCCGAGGCACGCCTCGGCGTGGTCGCCAACCCGCTCATCAACATCTCGATCCAGGGCCGGCACGACAGCTACCCGAAGCGGCGCGGCATGACCCGGGTGCCAGAGCTGATGGCGGCCGGGCTGACGGTCGCCTTCGGCCACGACTGCGTCATGGACCCCTGGTACAGCCTCGGCACGGGCGACATGCTCGAGGTCGCGCAGATGGGCGTGCATGTCGCGCAGATGACGGGCCTCGACGCGATGGGCGCCTGCTTCGACGCCGTCACCTGCAACGCGGCGCGCCTGCTCGGGCTGGACGGCTACGGGATCGAGCCGGGGTGCAACGCGGACCTCGTCCTGCTCGAGGCGCGCGACAAGGTCGAGGCGATCCGGACCCGCGCCGCGAGGCTCGCCGTCCTGCGCCGCGGCCGGGTCATCGCGCGCGCGCCGGCCCGCCGCGCGACGCTCGCCATCGAGGGTCGGCCCGGGACGGTCGATTTCCTGCACCCGCGAGGCTGAGGGCTGCGCGATCCCGCGCAGGCAGGCCCGATACCTGAGTCTTCCGGCGCGCGCGCTACTTCCAGCGTGATGTCGGCAAGGCGCTGGCCGCGGCCCCATGCTCGACCGCATGACGACGCGATTCGCGATCCTCAAGGCGCGCGAGCTGGTCGACACCTACGGAATGCAGGCCGTCGACCTCGCCACGCTCGAGGGCGCGCATGCGATCACCCGCGGGGACCTGCTCCTGGCGAGGCGCTGGGCCGACACGCTGACGGCGGTGGAGAACCTGCTGGCGGCGCGCGCCCGCGCGGCCGGAAGGCTGAACTGAGCCCTTCCTCGTCCTCTTCGTGAACTGGAGATCCGATCTCCAATCCATTGAAATGGAATTGGAATCCAGGATTCCTCAGGACTCGGGTGACCTGCGCCGACCGGATCGCCGGCCCCGCCCGGTGCCGCCGCCATCGCCCGCCGGGGTCGCCGCCGGAAGGGCGATGCGCGTGGCGAGCCGCGCATAGGGATCCTCGGCATGGGGGATCGCCATGGCCGACACGAAGTGGCGCTGGAAGTCCGGCTCGATCGCGGTCTCGACCTTCTCGATCCTGCGGACCAGGGCCTCGATCTCGCCCCGCGATCCGGCGTCGAGCAGCGCGATCCGAGCCCCCGTCCCCGCGGCGTTGCCGGCCGAGCCGACCCGGTCCGGGTCGCAATCCGGGATGAGGCCGAGCGCCATCGCGTAGACCGGGTCGATATGGCTGCCGAAGGCGCCCGCCAGGGTGATCCGGTCGGGCGCCTCGATGCCGTAGCGGTCCATCAGCAGCCGCGCCCCGGCATGCAGCGCGGCCTTGGCCAGCTGGATCGCCCTGATGTCGGCCTGGGTGATGGCGATGCGCGGTCCCTCCTCGCGCAGCACGTAGCTGAAGGTCCGCCCCTCGGCGACGATGCGCGGGCTGCGCGCGGCGAGCGCGCCGTCGATCGTGCCGTCGCGCGCGACGATGCCGGAGAGGTGCATCTCCGCGATCGCCTCGATGATCCCCGACCCGCAGATCCCGGTGACGCCCGAGCGCGCGGTCGCGGCCGCGAAGCCGGGGTCGTCGGACCAGAGCGGCGAGCCGATCACCTGGAAGCGCGGCTCGAGCGTCTCGCGGTCGATGCGCAGCCGCTCGATCGCACCGGGCGCGGCGCGCTGGCCGCAGGAGATCTGCGCGCCCTCGAAGGCCGGGCCGGTGGGGGAAGAGCAGGCGAGCAGCCGCGCGCGGTTGCCGAGCACGAGCTCCGCGTTGGTCCCGACATCGACCAGCAGCACGACCTCGTCGCGCAGGTGCGGCCCCTCGGAGAGCACGACGCCGGCCGCGTCGGCGCCGACATGGCCGGCGATGCAGGGCAGCAGGTAGACGCGCGCGCCGGGCGCGAAGCCGAGGCCGACGTCGCGTGCCTCCACCTCGTGGCCGCCATCGATCGCCAGCGCGAAGGGCGCGCCGCCGAGCTCCGTCGGGTCGATGCCGAGGAAGAGGTGGTGCATGATCGGGTTGCCGACCACCGTCGCCTCGAGGATGTCCGCCGGCGCCAGCCCGGCCTCGCGCGTCACCTCGGCGGCGAGGCCGGCGAGCGCCTCGCGCACCAGCGCCGTGAGCTCGCGGTCGCCGCCGGGATGCATCATCACGTAGGAGACCCGGCTCATCAGGTCCTCGCCGAGGCGGATCTGCGGGTTCATCGCGCCGGCAGAAGCGAGCACCTCGCCGGTACCGAGGTCGCAGAGATGCGCGGCGATCGTGGTCGAGCCGATGTCGACGGCGAGCCCGTGCGCGCGCTCGCGCAGGCCGGGCCAGAGCGCGACGATGTCGCGGCCGAGGCGCACGGCGGCGGTGACGCGCCAATTGCCCGCGCGCAGCGTGCGCTGCAGCGAGGCGAGGATCGCGGGGCCGGCGGCGAGGCCCTTCAGGCCCCATTGCGCCTCG
>CANMWW010000114.1 GCA_947500965.1 Alphaproteobacteria bacterium | reverse complement strand
CCTGCTGCAGCTCGGCCTCGCCGGCGCCCAGCTCGAGCACGCGGCAGACCTGCGCGTCGTCCAGCGGCCCGAGGATGCGCCGGACCACCTCCGCCGAGGGCAGCGCCGGGGCCGGCGCCCGCCGCGCGGCCTTCGCATCCGACTTCGCCGATCGCGCCTTCCGCTTCGTCGCCATGACAACCTCCCTCGCCTCGCCTCGCCGACGCCGCGCGCCGCGCACCCGGCATTGCTGGGCGCGCGGCGCGCCTGGCGCATTGCGGGCGCGCAATGACGACCGGCCCGCACGCGCCGAACCTCGCCGGCATCGGGCATCAGGCGGAGGCGGGACGATGAAGGCATCCGAGATCATGACGCGCGGCGTGCGCAGCGTGCCGCCGGAGGCGGCGGTCGAGGCGGTGGCGGGGCTCCTGCTCGCGCATGCGATCAGCGCGGTCCCGGTCGTCGATGCCGCGGGCGTGCCGCTAGGCGTGGTGAGCGAGGCGGACTTCGTCCGGCGGCCCGAGCTGTCGACGCAGAAGCGGCGCTCGTGGTGGCTCGCCTTCGTCGCCGACCCGCAGGGCGGCGCCGAGGAATTCGTGCGCACCCATGGCCGGACCGCCGCCGACGTCATGCATCGCGGCGTCGTCGCGGTCGGCCCGGACGCCGAGCTGGCGCAGGTCGCGGAACTGCTCGACCGCAAGCGCGTGAAGCGCGTCTTCGTGGTCGACGACGGGGCCATCGCCGGCGTCATCTCGCGCTCCGACTTCGTGCGCGCGGTGGCCGCGTCGACGAAGCCGGAGGGCGCGCCGGGCACGCGCGGCGATGGCGAGATGCGCGAGGAGGTCGAGCGCCGGATCGGGCAGGAGCCCTGGGCGCCGCGCGCGCTCGTGACGGTCGTCGTCGCGGGCGGCGTCGTGGACCTGCTCGGCATGGTGACCTCGGAGCCGGAGCGCGCGGCGCTGCGCATCCTCGCGCGCGAGGTCGCCGGGGTGCGCGAGGTGCGCGACCACCTGGTCGTCCGGCCGATCCCCTTCGCCGTCGGCGTGATGTGACGCCCGGCGCGCGGCGCCGCGTCACATGCCGTAGTCGGCGGGCGCCGCGGCGCGGTCCTTCCTCTCCTCAGGCGCCTCGGTCATCGTCGCCTCGGTGAGCAGCAGCACGCTCGCAATCGACACCGCGTTCTCGAGCGCGACGCGCACGACCTTGGTGGGGTCGACGATGCCGGCCTCGACCAGGTCGACATAGCGCTTGCTGGAGGCGTCGAGCCCGAAGCTGCCGGTCTCCGCGACCATCCGCGCCACCGCGACGCCGCCATCGACGGCGGAGTTCTCCGCGATCTGGCGGGCCGGGACCTCGAGCGCGCGGCGCAGGATGGCGACGCCCGTGCGCTCGTCGCCCTCGCAGCTCGACTGCTCGGCCTCGATCGCGGGGATGCAGCGCAGGAGCGCGACGCCGCCGCCGGGCACGATGCCCTCGGCGACCGCCGCGCGCGTGGCGCTGATCGCGTCGTCGAGCGCCTCCTTGCGCGCCTTCATCTCCGCCTCGGATGGCGCGCCGACGCGGATGACGGCGACGCCGCCGGAGAGCTTCGCAAGGCGCTCGCGCAGCTTGTCGCGGTCGTAGTCCGAGGTCGCGCGCTCGATCTCGCGCCGGACATGCTCGATGCGCGCGTCGATCGCCTTGCGCGCGCCCATGCCGCCGACCAGCGTCGTGCTGTCCTTGTCGACGACGACCCGCCGCGCGCGGCCGAGCTCGGCCATGCCCGTGTTCTCCAGCCGCAGGCCGAGCTCCTCGGACACGACCTGCGCGCCGGTGAGGACGGCGATGTCCTGGAGCATGGCCTTGCGGCGGTCGCCGAAGCCCGGCGCCTTCACCGCGCAGCATTTCAGCGAACCGCGCAGGTGGTTGACGATCAGCGTCGCCAGCGCCTCGCCCTCGATCTCCTCCGCCACGAGCAGCAGCGGCCGGCCCGACTTGGCGACCTGCTCGAGCAGCGGCACCATGTCCTTGAGCCCGCCGATCCTGCGGTCGGAGACGAGGACGCAGGCGTCCTCCAGCACCGCCTCCATCTTCTCGGCGTCGGTGACGAAGTAGGGCGACACGAAGCCGCGGTCGAACTGCATGCCCTCGACGACCTCGAGCTGCGTCTCGGTCGTCTTGGATTCCTCGACGGTGATCACGCCCTCCGGGCCGATGCGCTCCATCGCGTCGGCGACCAGCTCGCCGATCGCCGGGTCGTTGTGCGCCGAGATCGTCGCGACCTGCGCGCGCTCGCGGCGCGACAGCACGGGGCGCGAGAAGCCCTTGAGCGCCGCGACCACGACGCGCGCGCCGCGGTCGAGCCCGCGCTTGATGTCGATCGCGCTCGCGCCCGCGACCACGTTGCGTACCCCGTCGGCCAGGATGGCATGGGCGAGCACCGTGGAGGTGCTCGTGCCGTCGCCCACGGCGTCGCCGGTGCGCTCGGCGGCCTGGCGCAGCATCTGCGCGCCGAGGTTCTCCTCGGCGTCGGCCAGCTCGAACTCGCGCGCGATGGTGACGCCGTCGTTGCAGACGAGCGGCGTGCCCCACTTGCGCTGCATGAGGACGGACTTCGACTTCGGCCCGAGCGTGACGCGGACCGCGTCCGCGAGCTGGGCGGCGCCGCGCAGCACCTTCTCGCGCGCGGCGGAATGGAACATCACGTTCTTGTGCGCCATGGCGCTCGCCTCCGGCCGGTGCAGGTTGGCGCGCAGCATGGCGCGGCCGCGCCGCGCCGCGATTGACGCGTCTCATCGCGGCGGCGTCAGGCCTCCTCGGCCAGCAGCGCGGGGTCGGCCACGCGCAGCGTGCCGCGCCGCACCACCGCCACGCCCTCCTCGGCGAGCTGGACGAGCGCGCGGCAGACCGTCTCCACGCGCAGCGCGGTCGCGTCCGCGATGTGGCGCTGCGAGAGGGGCAGGGCGATCGAGACCGGGCCATGCGCGGGCCGCTCGCCCAGCGCGCGCTCGACGAGCTCGGCCAGCAGCCGGCACACGCGCGTGCGCGCCGACCGGCAGCCGATCGAGGTCATGCGGTCATGGGCACGCGCGCTGGCGGCCTCGAACTGGCGGCAGATGGCGCGGGCGAAGGCAGGATCGGCGCCGAAGGCCTCGTCGAAGGCGCGCCGCGGGACCGCGACGGTCTCGGCGTCGCAGAGCATCTCGACCGCGTAGGGCGCGCGCTGGGCAGCGACGAAGCCGAGCGGCTCGCCCGGCAGGACGAAGTCGAGGATCTGCCGCCGCCCGTCGAGCAGCGACTTGTACTTCATGGCCCAGCCGCGCAGGAAGAAGTAGAGGTTCTCGGTCTCCGCGCCCTCCAGGAAGAGATGCGCGCCACGCTGGTGCCGGCGGCGCAGCGTCCGCCCGAAATGCAGCGACAGCCAGTCCTCGTCGAGCCCGGGCGCCGCGCGCCATCCACCGTCCGCGCCATGCGACATTGGCACGCCGGCCGGCGGCGGAGCCGGCATGCGGGGCGGGGCCTTCAGCATCACCTGCGTCATCGGCGGATCTCCCTCTGCGCAACGCGCCCGCATGCGCGGGCCGTTCATGGGAGAGTCCTAGGCGATCGCGCCCCCGCGGCGGCGAGGTCGAATGGCGGAGCGACATTTGGCCTCGCGCGCGGGCGAGGCCGGGTCCGGTCCCGGTCCCGGGCGCGTCAGGCCTCGCGGCCGACGCGCTCGCCCTCGTGGATCGCGGCCTCGATGGACCGCGGCGCGAGCGCGTCGCCGATGCGCAGCGCCGCGTGGCCCGCGTCGCGGGCCGCGCGCCAGAGGGCGTCGACCGGCCGGCGCGAGAGCGAGACGACGAGCGTGTCGATGCCCTCCAGCACGCGCGGCGCCCCGTCCCAGATGCCGTAGGCGTGGACGACGCCGGGCTCGATGCGATCGACGAAATGCTGGGGCGTCACCACGACGCCCGCGGCGCGCAGCCGCTTCATCGCGAAGGACAGGTCGTAGCTGCGCGCGAGCGCGTCGCCGAAGAAGAGATGCGGCGTCAGGATCTCCACCTGCGTCCCTGCCCCGCCGAGCAGGTCGGCGAGGCCGGCGGCGAGGGCGTCCTGGGTCTCGTCGAGGATGGCCACGCGCCGCCCGAGCGACGCCGGGTCGGCGATGGCGCGCGCGGCGGCGGTGCCGATGTCGAGCACGAAGCCGAGCCCGGCGCCGGGGATGCCCTCGCGCTCGGGCCTGTAGGCGCTGAAGCCCGTGCGCTCCCATGCCGCGCCCGTGGCCACGATCGCCTTGTCGGCGGCGAGGATGTCCTCGGCGCGCGCCTCGCTGCCCTCCCGGATCTCCACGCCCGCGCGCCGCGCGGCGGCGTCGAGGCTGTCGATCGCGAGGCCCCAGCGCGTGCGCAGCGGCATCGCGGCGAGCAGGCGCAGGCGCCCGCCGGTGCGCGCCTCGCGCTCCATCAGCACGACGCGATGGCCGCGCCGCGCGGCGATCGTCGCGGCCTTGAGCCCGGCCGGCCCGCCGCCCGCCACGAGGATGTCGCGCGCCGCGCCGCGCGCGACGGGCACGAGGCTGCCCTCGCCCCATTTCGCCTCGCGCCCCATCGCGGGGTTCATCAGGCAGGTGACCGCGTTCTGCTCGCCGAGGCGACGCACGCAGACCATCGCGCCGACGCAGGGGACGATCTCCTCCGCCCTGCCCTCGCGCGCCTTGCGCACGAGATGCGGGTCGGCCATGTGCGCGCGCGTCATCGCCACCATGTCGGCGGCGCCGGCACCGACGATCTCGTCGGCGAGCGCGAGGTTCCAGACCCGGCCGACGACGAAGACCGCGGCGCGGCCCGCGGCGACGGCGCGGATGCGCCTGGCGGCTGGCGCGAGGAAGCCCTCGGGCCGGTCCGACATCATCGGCGTGACCGAGACATGCTTGGCGAAGTAGCCGCCGCCCGAGATGTCGAGGAAGTCGAAGAGCCCGCTGCGGCAGAAGACCTCGGCCTGCGCCTCGGCCTCCTCGATCGCGATGCCCGCGTCGCGCGGCAGGAACTCGCTCGCGGAGAGGCGCAGCCCGACGGCGAAGCGCGACCCGACGCGGCGACGCACCGCCTCGCCGATCTCGAGCACGATGCGGCATCGTCGCGCGAGGTCGCCGCCATAGCCGTCCGTGCGCCGGTTGAAGGCGGGGCTCAGGAAGGCGCCGAGCAGCTGGCTGTGCGCGGCGTGGATCTCCACGCCGTCGAGCCCGCCGGCCTGCGCGTGCGCGGCGGAGGTGGCGAAGCCCTCGGTCACCGAGGCGATGTCCGCCGCGTCCATCTCCGCGGGCAGTTCCTGGAACTGCGTCGAGGCGATCGCCGAGGGCGCCATCAGCGCGCGCCAGGAATCGATGTACATCGTCCCCTGGCCCTGCGCGCCGCCGCAGAAGAGCTGCGCGAGGACCGCGGCGCCATGGGCGTGGATCGCGTCGGCGAGCCTTGCGTAGCGCGGCACCACCGCCGGGTCGTAGGCGCGGCATCCCGCGAGGTAGTTGCGGCCCGCGGGATGCGCCGCCTGCTGCTCGATGACGACGAGCGCCGCCCCGCCGCGCGCGCGCTCGGCGAAATAGGCGACGTGCCGGTCGCCCAGCAGCCCGTCCTCGGCGTAGAGGACGGTGTGCCCGCTGACCATCACGCGGTTGCGCAGCTCGAGCGCGCCGACGCGCGTCGGCGTCCAGAGATGCGGGAGCAGCCTGAGGTCGTCGGGCATGGCGACGCGCCGGGCGCCCGTCAGGGCACCACGACGTCGCCTGCCACGATCGGCTCGCCCACAGAAAGGCGCCTGATGTTCTCGAAGATGCGGCGCACCGAGGGCTCGAAGTTGTCGGCGGCCATCGCCGCGAGATGCGGCGTGGTCACCATGTTCGGGATGCCGATCAGCGTGCTGTCGGGCGGCAGCGGCTCGGTCTCGTAGACGTCGCTCGCCGCGGCGTGGATCACGCCCTCGCGCAGCGCCCAGACGAGGTCGTCCTCCACCACCACGCCGCCGCGCGCGCAGTTCACGAGGATCGCGGTCTTCTTCATGGTCGACAGCGCGCGGCGGTCGATCATGTTGCGGGTCTGGTCGGTCATCGGGCAGTGCAGCGACACGACGTCGGACTGCGCGAGCAGGTCCGCGAGCGACACCCAGGTCGCGCCGAGCCTCGCCTCCTCCGCCGCGTCGAGGCGCGTGGGCTTGGTGTAGAGGATGCGGCAGCCGAAGCCCGAAAGCAGGCGCGCCAGCGTCTTGCCGATCGCGCCGAAGCCCACGATGCCGACGGTCTTGCCGGAGAGCATGAAGGCGTCGCGCATCTTCCAGGTGCGCCACTCGCCCTTCTGCAGGCCCTCGTGGCCATAGGCCATGTTGCGCAGCGCGGAGAGCATCAGGCCGAGCGCGAACTCCGCCACCGGCACGGCGTTGCTGCCGGTGGTGCGCGCGACCTTGATGCCGAGCGCGCGCGCCGCGTCGAGGTCGAAGTTGTCGACGCCGACGCCCCACTTGTGCAGCAGCTTCAGCTTGCGCGCGGCGCGCAGCATCGCCTCGTTGACGGCGACCTGGCCGGAGACCGCGTAGTCGGCGTCGGCGAGGATCTCGCAGAGATGCGGCTCCGTGCGCTCCGTGGCGTGGGTCATCTCGAAGCCCGGGGGAAGCATCCCGCGCAGGCGCTCGGCCGTGCGCGGGGCGAGGGCGTCGAGGACGACGATCTTCTCTGTCATGGCGGCTCTCTCGATGTTGGAACGCGTCGGCCGGGGCGCGGATGCCCGCCCGGCCCTCAGATGGTGAAGCGCACGCCGGCGCGCGCGAGCCCGCCGGAGACGGCGACCGGCGTGCCGTCGGCGCGCCAGCACGCGGCGCCCGCCAGCATGCCGTCGGCGCCGAAGCCGATGGCGTTCATGCCGCCCGCGATGCGCCGCGAGCGCACGACCACGTGG
>CANMWW010000113.1 GCA_947500965.1 Alphaproteobacteria bacterium | reverse complement strand
TGATCCCCATGCGCGGCGCGCCGTTCCATCCGTCGAGCGGGACGCTGGCCGAGTAGCCCTTCACCGGGTTGATCCAGACCTTCAGGCCGAGCGGCCGCGCGAGCGCCGGCGTCCAGGCCGCGGCGGCGAGCAGCAGCGCGTCGGCCTCGACGCGGCCGCGATCGGTGCGCAGCGCCGCGAAGCGCCCGCCCTCGATCTCGATGCCCTCGACGGATTCGCCGTAGCGCCAGGCGATGCCACGCGCGGCGCCCAGCGCGGCGAGCGCGCGCGTGAAGGCATGCGCGTCTCCGTACTCGTCGTCGGGATAGAGGACGCTGCCGGCGAGCTGGTCGCCGACCTGCGCGAGCGCGGGCTCGCGCTCCAGCGTCGCGGCGCGGTCCAGCACGGCATGCGGCACGCCGAACTGGGCGATCATGCGCGCGAACCCCGCCTGCGCGTCGACCTGCGCCTGGTCGCGGAAGATCTTCATCGTGCCGCTGGAGCCGAACGGGTAGTCGATGCCGGTGGCCGCGCGCAGCGCGCGCAGCCGCGCGAGGCTGTACTGCGCGAGCGCGGCGCAGGCGAGCGTGTTGCGCTTCCAGGCCTCGTGGCGCGAATTGGCGAGGAAGCGCAGCCCCCAGCCGACCATCCCCGGCATCGCGGAGGGACGCAGCAGGAAGGGCGAGTCCTCCTTGCCGAGGTAGTGGAGGAGCTTCGCCACGATGCCCGGCGCGTTCCACGGGTCGGGCTGGCTCGGCACGACGAGGCCGCCATTGGCGAAGCTCGTCTCGAGGCCCGGGCCCTCGCGCCGCTCGACGACGGTCACGTCGTGGCCGGCCTCGCGCAGGTACCAGGCCGAGGAGACGCCGGAGAGCCCGGCGCCGACGACGACGACGCGCATGGGATCAGTCCATCCGCGGGAAGACGGGCGGCGCGGCGCGCTCGTAGGCGCGTGCGACGCGCAGCACCACGGCCTCGCCATGCATCGGCCCGACGACGTGCAGGCCGACCGGCAGGCCATCGGACGCGAAGCCGCAGGGCACGGACGCGGCCGGCTGGCGCGTCATGTTGAAGGGGTAGGTGAAGGGGCTCCAGTCCATCCAGGTCCGCTGGCCCGGCTCGCTGAGGTCCTGGCCCGCGGCAAAGGCCGGAATCGGCATCATCGGCGTCACGAGGACGTCGAAGCGCTCGTGGAACGCGCCCATCGCGCGGCCCATCGCCATGCGCGTCGCGTCGGCCGCGTACCAGTCGTCGATCGACACGCCCTCGCCGATGTCCATCATCGCGACGAGGCCGGGATCGAGCAGCCCGAGGCGCTCGCGCGGCAGCAGCCGGCGCAGCCGCGCCGCGGCGCTCGACCACATCGCGAGCATCGCCTCCGCGTGGTCGGGAAGGTCGGGATCGACCTCCTCGACCTCGGCGCCGATCGCGGCGAGCGTGCGCACCGCGGCCTCGACGCGCGCGGCGACGTCGGGATGCACGCGCGCGCGGCCGCCCAGCGTGCGGCTGTAGCCGATGCGCAGCCCGCGCACGCCGCCCTCGATGCCGTCGAGCCAGTCGCGCCCGTCGAAGGGCAGGCCCGTCGGGTCGCGCGGGTCGGGGCGCTGGAGCGCGTTGAGCATCAGCGCGGAGTCGCGCACGCAGCGCGTCAGCGGCCCGATATGCGAGACCGCGCGGAACGGGCTCGCGGGATAGGCCGGCACGCGCCCGAAGGTCGCCTTGATGCCGAACACGCCGGTGAAGGCCGCGGGGATCCGCACCGAGCCAGCGCCGTCGGAGCCCTGGTGCAGGGTCCCGAAGCCGCAGGCCGCGGCGACGGCCGCGCCGCCCGAGCTGCCGCCCGGCGTGCGGTCCGTGTTCCAGGGGTTGCGCGTGATGCCCGTGAGCGGCGAATCGGTGAGGCCCTTCCAGCCGAACTCGGGCGTGGTGGTGAGGCCGATGAAGACCGCGCCCGCCTCGCGCAGCGCGACGACGGGCGAGCTCTCCTCGGTCGAGGGCACGGGGACGATGGCGCGCGAGCCGCGCTGGTTCGCCCAGCCGCGCACCGGCGACAGGCCCTTGATCGTCGTCGGCACGCCGTCGATCGGCGAGAGCGGCTTGCCCTCGGCGTGGCGGCGCTCGGACTCGCGCGCCATGGCGAGCGCGCCTTCCTCGTCGACCAGGGTGAAGGCGTTGAGGCGCGCGTCATGGCGCCGGATGCGGGCGATCGCCGCGCGCGCCGCCTCCACCGGCGAAAGCCGCCGCGCCGCGAAGGCCGCGCCGAGCGCCTCCGCCGTCATCTCGCATGGATCGCTCAAGGGCTCCCCCCGGGGGCTCGCTGGCAATTCCCCGGCATCCTAGACCGCCCTTCGCGCCGCGCGGAAGGTTCGCGCGCGCGGGTTGATGTGCCTCGGGCAGGCTCCCATATCGCCTCGCATCCGGGGCGCCCTCGCGGGCCCCGGCCAACCGCTTGCCTCGCAGAGGGAGCCCGCATGCCCCGCCTCCAGGTCTTCAACCATCCGCTCCTCCTCGGCTTCGAGGAATTCGAGCGCACCCTCGACCGGATCGCGAAGTCCGGCGACGGCTATCCCCGCTACAACATCGAGCAGCGCGGCGAGAACGGCATCCGCATCACGCTCGCGCTGGCCGGCTTCACCGCGGCCGACCTCAGCGTCCATGTCGAGGACAACCAGCTCGTGGTCCGCGGCAGGCAGGAGGAGCCGGAGGACCGGGTCTATCTCCATCGCGGCATCGCCGCGCGCCAGTTCCAGCGCAGCTTCGTGCTCGCGGACGGGCTGGAGGTGACCGGCGCCACGCTCGACAACGGCCTGCTCAACATCGACCTCGAGCGCCCGCCCGCCGCGACGCGCGTGCGCCGGATCGAGATCCGCGACATGGAAACCCCGGCGCGCAAGCCCGGCGGGAACTGAGGGATCGACGGATGCGCATGGACGACGAGACGGGGCGCGACTTCATCCGCCTCTCCCCCGAGGATTTCGCGGCGCTGGGCATCGACCAGGTGGCCTATGTCCGTGAGCGGCCGGAGGGCGGGAGCCTGCGCTTCGAGATCCACGCCGCCGATGGCGGCACCGTGGCCGAGGCCGAGACGCGCGACCTCGCCTACGCGGCGGTGCTGCAGAACGGCATGGTGCCGGTCAGCGTCCACTGACCGGCCGCGCCGCCGTCAGGCGGCGGAGGCCTGCTGCTCGACGAGGAGCGCGTAGAGCGCCTCGCGCGTCTCCGACCCGCGCAGCTTCTCGCGCATCTGGCGGTCGCGCAGCAGGCGCGAGACGCGCGCCAGCGCCTTGAGGTGGTCCGCCCCCGCCGTGCCCGGCGCCAGCAGCAGGAAGATCAGGTCGACCGGCTGCTCGTCGATCGCCTCGAAGTCGATCGGCCGCTCGAGCCGCGCGAAGATGCCGACGAGCTTCCTGAGGTTGGGCAGCTTGCCGTGCGGGATGGCGACGCCGTCGCCAACGCCCGTCGTGCCCAGGCGCTCGCGCTCGAGCAGCACGTCGAAGATCGCGCGCTCCTGCTCGCCCGTCAGCTCGGCTGCGCGCCGCGCCAGTTCCTGCAGGGCCTGCTTCTTGCTGGTCGCCTTCAGCGAGGCGACCACGGCGGCCGGCGTCACGAGGTCGGTGATTTCCATGGTTTCTGCTTCTTGTCTGGCCGGGCGCGACGGGGCCGTCAGCCGCGGGGAAGGGGCCCGGCGTCGATCCAGCCGATCGAGCCGTCGGGGCGCCGGTGCAGGACGCCATAGCCGCCATGGCTGCTGTTGCGGAAGAGGAGGACCGGTTCGTCCGCGAGGTCCATGCGGAGCACCGCTTCCGGCAGGCTCAGCGTGGCGACCTCGTGCATGGTCTCGGCGATGATCGCGGGCGCGCCATGGGCGCGGTCCTCGGCGCCGCCATCGTCGAGCGCCACGCGCGCGGCGTCGACGAGGTAGCCCTGGGCGCTCGCGGGCTCGCCGGCGTCGCGCTCGGCGAGGCGGCGGCGCTCGACCAGCCTGCCCTTGTAGCGGGTCAGGCGCGTCTCCAGCCGGTGCACCGCGGAATCGAAGGCGGCGTAGGCGTCGGCCGCCTCGCCATGGCTCCGAACGACCATGCCGCGGGCGGGATGGACGACGATGTCGGCGCGGAAGAGGTGGCGCACCCGCGCGAAGCCGACGCGGCCCTCGAGCGCCTGGCCGAAATGCTTCTCGACGACCGCGGACAGGCTCGTCCCGACATGGGCCGTGAGCGCCTCGCCGATGTCGAGATGCTTGCCGCTTATGGAAAGCTGCATCGCAGGAGCCGTTTCGTCTCAATGGTTCGCGGAGCGGGGGTCGGGGCGACCCCCGGTCTCGACGGGCGCGGGGTATAGGCTTCCGTCCCGGGGAAGTCAATTTCGCGGGTTCGCGTTGCGTTCCGCCCCTAGAGGCCGAGCGCCTTCTCCCTGCGCCGCTGCACCGAGGACGGAATGTGCAGGGCTTCCCGGTACTTGGCGACCGTGCGCCGCGCGATGTCGATGCCCTCGGCCTTGAGGATGTCGACGAGCGCATCGTCCGAAAGCACCTTGGCCGGCGCCTCGGCGTCGATGAGCGCGCGGATGCGGTGGCGCACCGCCTCGGCCGAGTGGCCCTCGCCGCCGGCCGTGTCGGAGATCGACGAGGTGAAGAAGTACTTGAGCTCGAAGACGCCGTGCGGCGAGGCGAGGAACTTGTTGGTCGTCACGCGGCTCACGGTCGATTCGTGCATCTCGATGGCGGCCGCGATGTCGCGCAGGACCAGCGGGCGCATGAACTGGACGCCATGGGCGAAGAAGGCGTCCTGCTGGCGGACGATCTCGCTCGAGACCTTGAGGATCGTCTGGGCGCGCTGGTGCAGGGACTTCACCAGCCAGTTCGCCGATTGCAGCTGGTCGGCGAGGAATTCCTTGTCGCCGCGGCCGCGCAGCCGGCCGTTCACGCGCGCGTGGTAGCGCAGGTTGACCAGCACGCGCGGCAGCGTGTCCTGGTTCAGCTCGACGATCCAGCCGCCGCCCGAGGCCGGCCGCATCAGGACGTCGGGGATGATCGGCTGGGCCGCCGCGCCGTCGAAGCGCTGGCCGGGCTTGGGGTCCAGCGCCCGGATCTCCGCGGCCATGTCGGCGAGGTCGGCGGCGTCGACGCCGCAGGCCTTGAGCAGCGCCGGGATGTCGCGCCTGGCGAGCAGCGGCAGGTTGTCGAGGAGCGCCTCCATCGCCGGGTCGAGCCGGTCGCGCTCGCGCAGCTGCAGGGCGAGGCATTCGCGCAGCGACCGCGCGCAGATGCCCGGCGGGTCGAAGCGCTGCAGCCGCGCGACGACGCGCTCGACGCGCTCGACCGGGCAGCGCAGCGCCGCCGCCACCTGCTCGACGTCGGCCTGCAGGTAGCCGGCCTCGTCGACCTGGTTGACCAGCTGCTCGGCGAGGATGCGGTCGACCGGGTCGCGGATCTCGACCGCCACCTGGTCGAGCAGGTGCTCGCGCAGCGTCTTGGCGCGCGTCAGCGTGTTCTCGAAGGCGAAGTCGCCGTCGTCGAAGTCCGTTCCGCCGCCGGAGCCGCTGCCCATGCGCGCGCCCGGGCCATCCCAGCCACCGAGGTCGGGCGAGTCGCCGGGCCCCTCGTCGAAGGTGTTCGAGAAATCTGCGTCGAGCGGGGCCTCGTCGCGCGGCGCGGCGTCGTCGCCCGCGGGCGAGGCAGACCCGCCGCCCGCGATCGGGTCCAGGATCGGCGCGGCCTCGCGCAGGTCGGCGGCGCGCTCCACGGGCTCGGCGGGGCCGTCCGGGTCCTCGCGCTCGAGCAGCGGGTTGCGCTCCAGCTCGGTCTCGACGAAGGCGACCAGCTCGGCGTTGGACAGCTGCAGCAGCTTGATCGCCTGCTGCAGCTGCGGCGTCATCACCAGCGCCTGCGACTGGCGCAGGTCGAGGCGCGGCCCGATGGTCCTGCCTGCTGGGGGCGGCATGGCGTTCAGCGCGCGCCGGCGCTCACAGCGAGAAGCGCTCCCCGAGATAGACGCGCCGGACATTGGCGTCGCCGACGATCTCCTCGGGGGAGCCCTCCATCAGGACCTTGCCGTCGTGCAGGATGTAGGCGCGGTCGACGATGTCGAGAGTCTCGCGCACGTTGTGGTCCGTGATCAGAACGCCGATGCCGCGGTCCTTGAGGTGCTTGACCAGGTCGCGGATGTCGCCGACCGCGATCGGGTCGATGCCCGCGAGCGGTTCGTCCAGCAGCATGAAGCTCGGCTGCGAGGCGAGCGCGCGGGCGATCTCGGTGCGCCTGCGCTCGCCGCCGGACAGCGCCAGCGCCGGCGTGCGACGCAGGTGCGAGATGGAGAACTCGGCCAGCAGGTCCTCGAGCATCGCCTCGCCGCGGACGCGGTCCTTCTCGACCACCTCGATCACGGAGCGGATGTTCTGCTCGACCGTGAGGCCGCGGAAGATCGAGGCCTCCTGCGGCAGGTAGCCGATCCCGAGCCGCGCGCGCCGGTACATCGGCAGCCCGGTGACGTCGACGCCGTCGAGGCTGATCGTCCCGTAGTCGGGCGTGAGCAGGCCCGTGATCATGTAGAAGCACGTCGTCTTGCCGGCGCCGTTGGGCCCGAGCAGGCCCACCGCCTCGCCGCGCTGGACGCGCAGGCTGGCCTCGCGCACGACCGGGCGCTTCTTGAACTGCTTGCCGAGCTTGGTCGCGACGAGGCCGCGATTGTCCGCGACCAGCATCGGGCCGCTGGCGGCGGCGGCTTGAGGTGTCTGGCTCGTGCTCATCGTCTCTGCGTCCCTTCGCCCTGCCGGTCGGGCACGAAGAGCCCGCGCACGCAGGACGATCCCGTGCCGGGCCTGCAGCCCAGCTTGTAGAGGCCGTTGTTGAGGTTCAGCTCGAGGAAGTCGCCATTCGCCTGGCTCGAGCCGCGCGTGAGCTTGACCGCTCCCGTGAGCAGGGCGAGGCCGGTCTTCGCGTTGTAGACGCCCTTCTCGCCCT
>CANMWW010000112.1 GCA_947500965.1 Alphaproteobacteria bacterium | reverse complement strand
TCGCCACGCGCCTGGGCGGTGGCGCGGTCCGGCACCACGACGACCACCACGCGCTCCGAGCGCGCTTCCCCGGCATCTCCGGGAAGCTTGCCGACGAGCGAAAGCTCGCGCGTCCCGCTGGCGAGCGGCGACGTCGGCACGAGGACCCACTCCCCGCGCGCGTCGGCGGTGGCGCGGCCGATCTCCCGGTCGCCATCCATGACGATGACGAGCGTGCCCGGCTCGGCCCGCCCGGCGATGACGGCCATGCCGTCCGGCGAGATCCTGACGACGTCGAAGCTCGGCGCGACGCGCTGTGGCGCCGGCGGGGCCGGCGCAGGGGGAGGCGGCGCGGCGGCGGCAGGCGCCGGCGCGGCGGCCACCGGCAACTGCGGGACCGCAGCCGGCGCGCCCGCAGGTGGCGGCGGAGCGGGAGCGGGTGCGACTGCCGGCGCCGCCGGGGCCGGCACCGGCACCGGAACGGGTTGCTGAGCGGGCTGGGCCGGGGCTGGGGCAATGGGCGCCGTCGGCGCGACCTTCTCGTCGGCGGGCGCGTCCGTGCTGGCGTCGGGCGAGGACGTGGAGCCTATGCCCGTCGTCGGGCGGTCCGGCGGGACCTCGCGCACGAGGACCAGCGTCCAGATGGTGACGGCGAGGGCCGCGATCAGGGCCAGCAGGCCCGAGAGAAGTTTGCGGCTCACCTTGCGGCCCTGCCCGGAAAAAATTGCCGCGCGACTCTAGGCGAGGATGCCCGGTGCGGCAACGCCGCCCTCGCCCTGCCAGCGCCCGTCAGCGCCGTGCGGGTGCCCGCAGGTAGGCGACCAGCGCCGCGAGGTCCTCTGCCGCGAGCTTGCCGGTCGAGTTGCGGATGACCTCCGCCATCTCTCCTCCGGCGAAGTCCCCGTCCGGCGTCATCCCGGAGGACAGGAACTCGGACAGGTCGCCCGCGCTCCAGCGCGCGAGACGCTCCGGCGTGATCGCGGGCACCTTCGCGCCGTTCATCGTCGAGCCGGCATAGGTCGCGTCTCGCCGCAACCCGCCGGTCCAGTCCCGGGGCGTGTGGCACTCGCCGCAATGGCCGAGCGCCTCGGCGAGGTATCGCCCGCGCGCCTCGGGCCCCTGCCCCTTGCCGTCCGGCATCGGGCCGGGCGTGAAGTGCAGGAAGTTCCAGAACGCGACGCCGAAGCGGATGTTGTAGGGGAAGGACAGGTCGTGCGGCCGGTTGCGCTGCGGGCTCGGCGGCAGGCTCCGCAGGTAGGCCCAGAGGTCGCGCAGGTCGGCATCGCCGATCCTGGTGAATGCGACATAGGGGAAGGCCGGGAAATAGCGCGCGCCATCCGGCCGGATCCCCTCGCGCATGGCGCGGCGGAAATCGGCCTCTGTCCAGCGACCGATCCCGGCCTCCGGATGCGGCGTGATGTTGGGGCCGTGGAAGGTGCCGAAGGGCGACTTGAGCGCCCTGCCCCCGGCGAAGGGCGTGGCGCCCTCGCGCGCCTCGACATGGCAGCCGAGGCACCCGCCCGCCTGCGCGAGATACTCGCCCCGCGCCACGTCCTGCGCCCGCGCCTGCCCCGGCGCCGCGGCCAGCCAGGCCAGCAGCGCGACGAGGGGCAGGAGCGCGGCGACGCGAACGGTCACTGCTTGGCGCGGAAGCCTTCGTGGCAACCGCCGCAGGACCGGCCCATGGCGCCGAAGCCGGACTTGAACGCCGCCTCGTCGTTCGCGCGCGCGGCCCTGAGCAGCGCCTCGGCGGCATCCGCCTGGGCCTTCGCGGCCGCCGCGAACTCCGGCGCCTTCTCCCAGATCGCCGGGAGAGCCGCGGTCTTCGTGCCCGACTCGGTGCCGGAGCCACGCGGGAACATCGCGACCGTCTGCTGGCCGATGCGCTGCAGGTTCTCCAGCGCCTGGATGGCGGCGGCCTGGTTCCACGGCGCCTCGCCGCGCGCCATCGGCACGAGCGTCTTCATCGACGCGCCGTTCATCTTCATGGCGGCCTGGCGCTGCTCGATCGACGCGGCCGGGCTCTGCGCGACGGCATAGCCGATGCCGGTGAGCGCCGTCGTCGCCGCGACGGCGATGGCCAGGATGGCGGACTTGTGCATGTCGTTCCCTCCGGGATGGCGCAAGCGCGGGCCCCCTTGCCCACGCCGGCGCGAGGACGGGAGGTTATGCAGGCGCCTCCACAGGCACAACCGGCAGCGACCCGATGTCCACTCCCCGCTCCATCTGCATCTTCTGCGGCTCCTCCGAGCGCGCGGCTGCCGCCCATCGCCGGGAGGCGAGGCGCTTCGGCGGCATCCTCGCGCGCGCCGGTATCGAGCTCGTCTATGGCGGCGGGCGCGTGGGGATGATGGGTGCCGCGGCCGATGGCGCGCTCGCCGGGGGCGGTCGCGTCGTGGGCGTCATCCCCGAGCACCTGATGCGGCGCGAGGTCGGGCACACGGGCTGCACCGAGCTGATCGTCACGCCCAACATGCACGAGCGCAAGGCGACGATGTTCGCGCGCGCCGACGCCTTCGTCGTCCTCCCCGGTGGCCCGGGGACGCTCGACGAGACATTCGAGATCCTGACCTGGCGGCAGTTGTCCCTCCACGACAAGCCGGTCGTGGTCTGCGACATGGGCGGCTACTGGAAACCCCTGGTCGACCTGGTCCGGCACATGGAGCGGAGCCGCTACGTGCAGAAGAGCTTCCTCGGCTTCTTCTCGGTCGTGCCGCGGGTCGACGACGTCCTGGAGGCCCTGCGCGCGGCCCCCGCGCCCCGCAAGCCCGTCCGCGCCGACCGGATCTGAGCCCCGGGCCACGCGATCAGAAGGACTGACTTCGCGGGCGCGATCCGCTAAAACGCGCCGTCCTTGCAGCCGGAGACAACGCGCATGCCCAAGATCAAGGTCACGAATCCGATCGTCGAGCTCGATGGCGACGAGATGACGAGGATCATCTGGAAGATGATCCGCGAGCGCCTCATCCTCCCCTACCTCGACGTCGACCTGAAGTACTTCGACCTCGGGGTCGAGTACCGCGACAAGACGAACGACCAGGTCACCGTCGACGCCGCCAACGCCATCAAGGCGCATCGCGTCGGCGTCAAGTGCGCGACCATCACGCCGGACGAGGCCCGCGTGAAGGAGTTCGGCCTCAAGCAGATGTGGAAGTCGCCCAACGGCACGATCCGCAACATCCTCGACGGCACGATCTTCCGCGAGCCCATCATCTGCAAGAACGTCCCGCGCCTGGTGCCGGGCTGGACCCAGCCGATCGTCGTCGGCCGCCACGCCTTCGGCGACCAGTACCGCGCGACGGACTTCAAGGTCCCCGGCCCCGGCAAGCTGACCATCACCTACACGCCCGCGGGCGGCCAGCCCGAGACGCGCGAGGTCTACGACTTCAAGGGCTCGGGCGTCGCGCTCGCGATGTACAACACCGACGAGTCGATCCGCGGCTTCGCCCGCGCCTGCCTCAACTACGGCATCGCGCGCGGCTACCCGGTCTACCTCTCGACCAAGAACACGATCCTCAAGGCCTATGACGGGCGCTTCAAGGACATCTTCCAGGAGGTGTTCGAGAAGGAGTTCGCCGACACCTACAAGGCGAAGGGCCTGACCTACGAGCACCGCCTGATCGACGACATGGTCGCCTCGGCGCTCAAGTGGTCCGGCGCCTTCGTCTGGGCCTGCAAGAACTACGACGGCGACGTGCAGTCGGACACCGTGGCGCAGGGCTACGGCTCGCTCGGCCTCATGACCTCGGTGCTGATGACGCCGGATGGCGGCACGGTCGAGGCCGAGGCCGCGCACGGCACGGTGACGCGCCACTACCGCGAGCACCAGAAGGGCAAGGAGACCTCGACGAACCCGATCGCGTCGATCTTCGCCTGGACCCGTGGCCTCGAGTACCGCGCGAAGTTCGACGGCACCCCCGAGGTCGGCCATTTCGCCCGCACCCTCGAGAAGGTCTGCATCGACACGGTCGAGGCCGGCGACATGACCAAGGACCTCGCGATCCTCGTCAGCCCCGACCAGAAGTGGCTGACGACGACGCAGTTCTTCGAGAAGGTCGACGCCAATCTCCGCAAGGCGATGGGCTGACGGGGCACGGCGCGGGACCCGTCCCGCGCCCGGATGCACGAAGGGCGGCGCGAGGGATCGCGCCGCCCTTTCCTTTTGCCTCGGCGGATGCGCCGTGGCCGGCGCGCGTCAGCCGCCGCCGGCGATCGCCCGCCGGATCGCGGCGAGGGCCTGCTCCGCCTTCGCGCCATCCGGGCCGCCGCCCTGCGCCATGTCCGGACGCCCGCCGCCGCCCTTGCCGCCAAGCTCCGCGACCGCGGCGCGGACCAGCGCCACGGCGTCGACGCGCCCCTTGAGGTCGTCGGTCACGCCGGCGACCACGGACGCCTTGCCGTCCTCGACAGAGACCAGCACGGCGACGCCCGAGCCGAGCTTCTGCTTCAGGTCGTCGACCATCGGCTTGAGCTCGCGGCCCGGCACGCCCTCGAGGCGCTGGAGGCATGCCTTCACGCCGCCGATCTCCTCGATCGCCGGGCCGGCGGAGGCCCCGCCCCCGGTCGCCAGCGCACGGCGCGCCTCGGCGAGCTCGCGCTCCAGGCGGCGGCGCTCCTCGACCAGCGCGGCGACGCGCGCGGGCAGGTCGGCCGGCGCGGCCTTCAGCGCGGCCGCGGTCTCGCGCACGATGCGCTCCTGCTCGTCGAGATAGGCGAGCGCGCCGCGCCCGGTGACGGCCTCGATGCGGCGGACGCCAGCGGCGACAGCGCCTTCCGAGACGATCTTGAACAGGCCGATGTCGCCGGTCCTGCGCACATGCGTGCCGCCGCAGAGCTCGGTCGAGAGCGACGACGCGCCATCCGTGCCGCCCATCGAGACGACGCGGACCTCGTCGCCGTATTTCTCGCCGAAGAGCGCTAGCGCGCCGGCCTCGACCGCCGCGTCCGGGCTCATGAGCCGCGTGACGACGTCCACGTTCGCCAGCACCGAGGCGTTGACCGCCGCCTCGACCGCGTGCGCGTCCTCGGCGCCGATCGGCGTCGGGTGCGAGATGTCGAAGCGCAGGCGCTGCGGCCCGACCAGCGAGCCCTTCTGCGTCACGTGCTCGCCGAGGCGCGCGCGCAGCGCCGCATGCAGCAGGTGCGTCGCGGAGTGGTTGGCGCGCATCGCGGCACGGCGCTCGCCATCGACCGCGAGTTCCACGGCGTCGCCCACGCGCAGCGTCCCGGAGGACAGGCGGCCGACATGGGCATGCAGGTCGCCGAGCTTCTTCTGCGTGTCGGAGACGTCGAAGCGCGCGTCCGCAGAGCGGATCGCGCCGGTGTCGCCGAGCTGGCCGCCGGACTCGCCGTAGAACGGCGTCTGGTTGACGAGGACGATGCCATCCTGGCCAGCGGAGAGCTCCGTCGCCTCCGTGCCGTCGCGCAGGATCGCGACCACCTGGCCCTCGGCCGTCTCGGTGTCGTAGCCGAGGAACTCGGTGGCGCCGACCCGCTCGCGCAGCGCGAACCAGATCTTCTCCGTCCCGGTCTCGCCGGACCCGGCCCAGGACGCGCGCGCCGCGGCGCGCGCCTTCTCGAGCGCGGCGGCGAAGCCGTCGGTATCGACCTTCATGCCGCGGCCACGCAGCACGTCCTGCGTCAGGTCGAGGGGGAAGCCGAACGTGTCGTAGAGGCGGAAGGCGACCTCGCCGCCGAGCATGCCGCCGGCGCCGAGCGAGGCCGTCGCCTCGTCCAGCAGGCGCAGCCCGCGGTCGAGCGTCTCCTTGAAGCGCGTCTCCTCGAGCTTGAGCGTCTCGGTGATCAGCGGCTGCGCGCGGACCAGCTCGGGATAGGCCTGGCCCATCATCTCGGCCAACGCGGGCACCAGGCGGAACATCAGCGGGTCCTTGCAGCCCATCATGTGCGCGTGGCGCATGGCGCGGCGCATGATGCGGCGCAGCACGTAGCCGCGCCCCTCGTTCGAGGGCAGGACGCCATCGGCGATCAGGAAGGACGCCGCGCGCAGGTGGTCCGCGACGACGCGATGCGAGACCTTGTGCGTGCCATCCGGATCGGTCGAGGAGCAGTCGGCCGAGGCGAGGATCAGGCGCCGCAGCAGGTCGGTGTCGTAGTTGTCGTGCTTGCCCTGGAGCAGGGCCGTGATGCGCTCCAGTCCCATGCCGGTGTCGATCGAAGGCTTCGGCAGGGCGACGCGGTTGCCCGGCGCGACCTGCTCGAACTGCATGAAGACGAGGTTCCAGATCTCGATGAAGCGGTCGCCGTCGGCATCGGCGCTGCCAGGCGGGCCGCCCGCTATGCCGGGGCCGTGGTCGTAGAAGATCTCGGAGCACGGGCCGCAGGGCCCCGTGTCGCCCATCGCCCAGAAATTGTCGGAGGTGGCGATGCGGATGATCCGGGAATCGGGAAGGCCGGCGATCTTGCGCCAGTGCCCGGCCGCCTCGTCGTCGTCGTGGTAGACCGTGACGATGAGCCTGTCCTTGTCGACCCCGTAGGTCCGGGTGATCAGGTTCCAGGCGAGCTCGATCGCCCGCTCCTTGAAGTAGTCCCCGAAGGAGAAGTTCCCGAGCATCTCGAAGAACGTGTGGTGCCGGGCCGTGTAGCCGACATTCTCGAGGTCGTTGTGCTTGCCGCCGGCGCGCACGCATTTCTGCGAGGTGGCCGCGCGCTGGTAGCCGCGCGTCTCCTGCCCGGTGAAGACGTTCTTGAACTGGACCATGCCCGCGTTGGTGAACATGAGCGTCGGGTCGTTGCGCGGCACGAGCGGCGACGAAGCAACGACTTGGTGGCCGTTCCTGCCGAAATAGTCGAGGAAGGCTGAGCGGATCTCGTTGGCCGATGCCATGGACGGACGCCTCGATGTTCGGGTTCGCGGACCGGCGGCTCGCAACCTGCGGTCCCGTGACGGGTACGCAGCGAGCGCCAGCGCCTGCGACCTGGACGGAAGCCAGGCCGGGGCGCGTGATTTAGCTTTCCC
>CANMWW010000111.1 GCA_947500965.1 Alphaproteobacteria bacterium | reverse complement strand
CGTCACCAAGACCGGTGCCAAGGGCAAGGCCTTCGTCGACGCCGTGGCCGCGGCGGGCTGACGCGACACCCCGCCCGCCGCACCAGCGGCGGGCGGGTCTTCTCTGGGGATCGGGGCAGGGCCACACGGCATGATCAAGGCGTTTCTCGGCATCACGCATTTCGCGCGCAACGCGCTCAGGGCTTTTTCGGTCCTGCTCCTGGCCTTCTACCTGTCGCTGATCCTGCTTCAGGTCTTCTACCGCTACGTCCTCAACGACTCGCTGTTCTGGTCGGAGGAGGTCGTCCGCTACAGCCTCGTCTGGGGCGTGATGCTCGGCGCCGCCCTGGTCGCCTACGAACGCGGCCACATCTCGGTCGAGGTCATCGGGGCGTTCCTTCCGCCGGCCGGCAAGCGGGTTCTCGCCTTCCTCGCGAATAGCTGCACCCTCGCCTTTCTCGTCATCCTCATCTACGCGGGCCTCGATTTCACCGACCGCACATGGTTCCAGCGTTCCGCCTCGCTCGGCGTGCCGATGCGCTGGGTCTATCTCGCGATCCCCATCGGGGCCCTGCTCGAGACCTGGTTCATGCTCGCAGCCTGGCTGCAGGCCCGCGAGCCCTCCACGGCGGAAGCCGAAGCCCTGCTCTGACACCCGCCGCGGAGACACCCAATGGTCGTCGGCATCATGCTCGCCCTGTTCGCGCTCTTCATGTGCATGGGCGTGCCGATCGCCCATGCGATGGGGCTGGCCGCGGCGCTTGCGCTGCTGTGGGAGGGGCAGATCCCCATCCTCCAACTCGCGCAGAGCTTCTACCAGTCGATCGACGGCTTCGCCCTGCTCGCGGTGCCCCTCTTCATCCTCGCGGGCGAGCTGATGAGCGTCGGCGGCATAACCGAGCGGCTCGTCAACATGTCCCGCGCCCTGATCGGCCATGTCCGCGGCGGCCTCGCGCAGGCGAACATCCTCACCAACATGTTCATGGCCGCGATCTCGGGTTCCGCGCTCGCCGACCTCGCGGCGATTGGCTCGATGATGATCCCGGCGATGAAGAAGGAAGGCTACCGCGCCGACTTCTGCGTCGCCGTCACGTCCTGCGCGGCCATGATGGCGCCGATCATCCCGCCCTCCGTGATCGCGGTCATCTACGGATCGGTGACCGGCGTGTCGATCGGCGCGCTCTTCCTCGGCGGCGTCATCCCGGGCCTCCTCGCCGGCGTCTCGATGTTCATCATCACCTGGTTCCTGGCGCCACGCGCGGGGGCCAAGCCCGTGCCGCGCGCCCCGATGACCGTGGTCGTATCGTCTTCCACGCGCGCCATTCCCGCGCTGGTCATGCCGATCATCATCGTCGGCGGCATCCTGGGCGGCGTCTTCACGCCGACAGAGGCCGGCGCCGTCGCCGCGCTGTATGCGCTGATCTTCGGCTTTGTCCTGCGCCGCCATACGCGCACGACGCTGTTCCACAATTTCTCCAACGCCGCGTCGACGACCGCAGCGGCGCTGGTCACCATCGGCGGCGCCGCGCTGTTCAGCTGGATTCTCGCCCGCGCCGGCGCCGCTCAGATGGCCCTGCAGTTGATGCTCGCCGTCACCGAGACCCCGGTGATCGCGCTGCTCATCCTGATCGGCTTTTTCTTCCTGCTCGGCACGTTCCTCGAGCCGGTGCCGGCGCTCATCATTACCGTCCCCGTCCTGACGCCGATGATCAAGCATCTGGCCATGGATCCGGCGCATGTCGGCATCATCGTCATCATGATGCTGGTCGTCGGTTCGGTGACGCCGCCGGTCGGCATCCTCGCGATGGTCGCCTGCAAGATCGCCGGGGTAGAATACAACAAGACCTTCGGCATGCTGACGCCCTTCATCCTGGCATGGCTGGTCGTCGTGGTCCTCGTCGCCTTCAATCCGTGGATGGTGACCTGGCTTCCCTCGCTGATGATCAAGTGAGGCGGACGCGATGCGGACGCGCCTGAACGACCTGGGGCAGCCGATCGGGCCGGCGCTGCCGGACTGGACGCCGGTCGCGCGCCCACCGCGCACGCCGATGGAGGGGAGGCTCTGCCGCGTCGAGCCGATCGACCCGGCGCGCCACGGCGACGACCTCTTCGCCGCCTTCGCCGAGGACCGCGACGGCGGCAGCTTCACCTACCTGGGCGCGGGCCCCTTCGCCGACCGCGCGGCCTTCGACGCGTGGATGGCCGGGACGTGCCTCGGCGCCGACCCGATGTTCCACGCCATCGTCGACCGCCCGAGCGGAAGGGCGCTCGGCGTCGCCGCCTACATGCGCATCGAGCCGGCCGTCGGGGTGATCGAGGTCGGCCACGTCAACTTCTCGCTCGCGATGCAGCGCAGCGCCATCGCCACCGAGGCGATGTACCTGATGATGCGCCGCGTCTTCGAGGAGCTCGGCTACCGGCGCTACGAGTGGAAATGCGACTCGCTCAACGCGCCTTCGAGGAGCGCCGCGGAGCGCTTCGGCTTCACCTACGAGGGCCTGTTCCGCCAGGCCACGGTCTATCGCGGGCGCAGCCGCGACACCGCCTGGTTCTCGATGCTCGACCGCGAGTGGCCGTCGCTGCGCTGCGCCTACGAGGCCTGGCTCTCCGAGTCCAACTTCGACGCGCAGGGCCGCCAGCGCGTCTCGCTGCGCGACTTCGTCGCGAGGCTCCGCGCCTAGCGGACGTGCCAGTCGACGTCGAGCGGCTTGGCGCCGTTCAGCTCGCCATAGCCCGCGCCCGTCGTGCCCGTCGGCTCGGCGCCGAAATAGCGCGGGTCGGCCGGCAGCCGCGCCGGCTGCCAGCGCAGGTCCGTCGAGACGCGCACGGTGCCGCCGGCGTCGCGGTGGTCGAGGCTGCCATGGAGCAGGTACATCCCGAAGAGGATGACGTCGCCGGCGCGGAAGTCCGCGGTGAGCAGGCGCGTGCCGCGCGCGCGCGCGAAGTCGATCGCGTTCTCCGCGAAGGCGGCCTTGCGGCTGGTGTCGCGCACGACGTCGAAGCCGACCACGGACTCGACGAGGTCGGAGAAGCGGTGCGAGTTCTCGACCACCATGAGCGGGCCGCGGGAGACCGGCGTGTCGCCCATCGAGGTCCAGACCGTCCAGACCTGGTCGTGCAGCCGGGTGAAGAACGGGTAGTCGAAATGCAGGCCCGTGGCCCGGCCGGGCACGCCCACGCGCAGGAAGAGGAAGTCCTGCGCGCGCGGCGCCTCGCCGGCGACGATCTCCATGACGCGCGAGATGTCCCGGCCATGCGTGGCAGCGCGCAGCGCCGGCCCCTCGCTCACCGAGCGCCAGAAGCGCCCGAGGTCGGGCTCGCGCGCCTTGCGCGCCGAGCGGCCCGTGAAGACGTCCCCGCCGGGCGCGATCTCGTCGACCGCCGACAGGCGCGCGAGGACCTCGCGGCGCGCGGCCATCACCGCGTCGCGGTCGAGCACGCCGCGCAGGAAGAGATAGCCGTCCTCCGCGAGCCTGCGTCGCAGCGCCGCCGGATCGTCGAGCAGGCGCGCCGAGTCCGCGAGTTCGCCGACGAGATCTTCCGGGACCTCGCGTCCCTGGACGAAGCAGCCGCGCATGAACACTCCCCCTTGCCTTGCCGGGCGCAGTTTGCTGCGCGGGGCGGGTGACTTGCAAACCCGATCGCATGCTAGCTTCCCGCGCCGCACGCCAAGGAGCACGCCATGACAGCGCCGCGCATCGCCCTGCTCGGGTTCTCGATCGAGTGCAACAAGTGGTCCCCGCCGGCGACGCGGGCGGACTTCGAGCAGCGCACCTGGCTGGAAGGCGAGGCGATCCTCGCCGACGCGCGCAGCGCGGCGCCCGCGGCGCTGGGCGAGATGCCCGGCTTCGTGCAGGCGATGGACGCGAGCGGAGCGTGGAAGCCCGTGCCGACCCTGCTGTGCTGCGCCGAGCCCGGCGGGCCCGTGCGCCGCGAGGTCTTCGAGGAGATGCTCGCCAAGTGGCGCGCGGGGCTGGCCGGCGGCGGCCGCATCGACGGCGTCTACGCGATGATGCATGGCGCCGGGCTCGCCGAGCACGACGAGGACCCTGACGGCATCGCCCTCGCGATGGTGCGCGAGGCCGTGGGCCCCGGCGTGCCGGTGGTCGCGAGCTTCGACCTGCACGCCAACGTCTCGTCGCGCATGGTCGACAGCGTCGACGTCTTCGTCGGCTACCGCACCAACCCGCATCTCGACATGCGCGCGCGCGGCGAGGAATGCGCGCGCCACATGCGCGACCTGCTCGCCGGACGGCGCACGGCGAAGGCGCATCTGCGCCTGCCGATCATCCCGCCGACGGTGACGATGCTGACCGCGCCCGACGCGCCGCTGCGCCCCTATGGCGAGATGATCGACCTCGGCCAGGCGCGCATGGCCGAGGCGCCCTATGCCGGGCGCATCCTGAACGTCTCGGTCATGGGCGGCTTCGCCTATGGCGACACGTCGAAGAACGGCCTCAGCGTGATCGTCACCTCCGACCGCGACGCCGGCGAGCTCGGCGCGCGCCTCGCGCGCGAGGTGGCCGAGCTCGGCTGGGCCAATCGCGCGAGGTTCCGCGCGCGCCTCACCTCGCTCGAGGATGCGACCGCGATCGCGCTAACGGCGAGCCGCGACGCGAAGCTGCCGGCGCGCTGCTTCGCCGACGTCGCCGACAACCCGGGCGGCGGCGCGCGCGGCAACACGATGTGGATCCTCGAGGCCTTCCACCGCGCTGGCGTGTCGGGCGCCCTGGTCGGCGTGGTCAACGACCCCGCGCTGGCCGCGCAGGCGCACCGCCTTGGCGTCGGTGCGCGCTTCGAGGCGAGGTTCAACCGCGACGAGGCCAGCGAGTTCTCGAGGCCCTTCGCGGCGACGGCGACCGTGCGCGCGCTGCACGACGGCAGGGTCACGGGCAGGCGCGGCATCTTCGCGCGCACGCGCATCGACCTCGGCCCCACTGCGGCGCTGGAGATCGGCGGCATCGTCGTCGTGGTCATCACCCAGCGCACGCAATGCGCCGACCCCGTCTTCTTCGAGGCGCTCGGCCTCGACATCGGCGCGGCGCGCGTCGTCGTGGTGAAGTCCCGCGGCCATTTCCGCGGCGGCTTCGACGAGTTCTTCGGCCACGACCAGATCGTCGAGGTCGACTGCCCCGGCCTCACCTCGCCCATCCTCGAGAGATTCCCATGGCAGAGATTGCCTCGACCGGTCCTGCCCATCGACGCCGACGCGACGTGGAGCGCCGCGTCGTGACCCGTCTTTCCGACCTCCCCACGCCCTGCCTCGTCCTCGACCTCGGCCGCCTGCGCCGCAACGTCGACGCCATGGCCCGCGCCGTCGCGCGCACGGGCGTGGCGCTGCGCCCGCACATGAAGAGCGCGAAGAGCGCCGACGTCGCGCGCATCGCGACCGCCGGCCAGGCCGGCGGCATCACCGTCTCCACGCTCGCCGAGGCCGAGTACTTCGCCGCCCGCGGCTTCCGCGACATCCTCTACGCGGTCGGCATCGTCCCGGCGAAGCTCGACCGCGTGGCGGCGCTGCGCGCGCGCGGCGTCGACCTGATGCTCGTCACCGACGACGCGGACGTCGCCGCGGCGATCGCCGCCCATCCGGCCGGGTTGCGCGCGCTCGTCGAGGTCGATTGCGGCGAGCATCGCGCGGGCATGCCGGTGGAAAGCGACAGGCTGCCCGCGGTTGCGCGCGCGCTCGGCGCCGCCTGCGCGGGCGTCATGACCCATGCCGGCCATTCCTATGGCTGCGCCTCGGTCGACGAGATGGCGGACCTCGCGGAGCACGAGCGCGCCACCGCCGTGCGGGCCGCGCAGCGCATCGCCGCCATGGGCCTCGACGCGGGCATCGTGTCGGTCGGCTCCACGCCGACGGCGCTGCATGCACGCGCGCTGCCCGGCGCCACGGAGACACGGCCCGGCGTCTACATGTTCCAGGACCTGTTCCAGACGCAGATCTGGTCCGGCGCGCGCGAGGACATCGCCGTCACCGTGCTCGCCAGCGTCACCGGTCGCCGGCCCGAGCAGGGACAACTGGTCATCGACGCGGGCGGCCTCGCCCTCTCGAAGGACCGCAGCACCTCGTCGGCGCGGCGCGACTACGGCTTCGGCCTCGTGCTCGACATGCGCGGCGAGCCGCTGCCGGGCGAGCCGGTCGTCGAGCGCGCGAACCAGGAGCATGGCGTCGTCTCGGCGCGCCCGGGCCTCGACCCCGCGCGCTATCCGGTCGGCACGCGGCTGCGCGTCGCGCCCAACCATGTCTGCATGATGGCTGCGATGTACGACCGCTACCACGTCGTCGATGGCGGCGACGAGGTCGTCGCCACCTGGGACCGCGTCAACGGCTGGTGAAGGCCGCGCTCAGCGCGCGTGCGGGTCGGCAACGCGCGGCCAGAGCGGCCGCGTCACCCGCGTCCAGGGCAGCGCGCGCATGTCCATCGAGCCGGTGCCCGGCGCCGAGACGTAGAGGATGTCGTCGGCGACCGGCTGGAAGCCGGCGTGGAAATGCTGCGTCGACTTCACGACCAGCCCGCGGCAGCGGCGGATGTCGAGGCCGGTCGCGGTGAAGCATTCCGGCGAGAAGCCCTGGGTGCGGTAGTCGTTGACGACGATGTCGATCGCCGCGTCGTCGCCCTCGCCCACGCGCAGCCAGGCCATGTTGCCCATCGGCGTGTCGGCCTTGCCGAAGCGCTGGTAGGCGGACTGCGCGAGGCCCTTCACCACGACGCTCAGGTCGACCGGATCGCCCGAGGCGGGGCCGAGCTTGCCGCCGATGCGCAGCGACAGCCGCGCGCCGATCCCCGCCTCGAAGGCGGAGAGCGTCGCCTGCGGGTCCCAGAATGGCGCGATCGCGACGCCGCCGACCTTGCGCTCGACGAGGCGGCGCAGCAGGAACGTCGAATCCCCCGCGGCGCCGATGCCCGGGTTGTCCGCGGTGTCGGCGAGGACCAGCGGCTTCTCGCCGTTGTGGACGACCACGCGGCCGATCGCGT
>CANMWW010000110.1 GCA_947500965.1 Alphaproteobacteria bacterium | reverse complement strand
CGTGCGCCTCGCGGAGGTGATCGCGGCGGACCCGGCCCAGGCGCAGCCCGCGCTCCAGCGCCTGTCCGACGGGCTCTCGCAGGCGATCTCCGCCGAGCTCGGCCAGCAATACCTGAAGGCGTTGCGCGAGCGGCTGAAGGTCGTCGTCGACCCCGCGGCCGTCGACAGGCTCTACCAGAACTGAGCGCGGGTCAGCCCCGCCCGGCGAAGCCGAAGCCGGCGCGCTCGATCGCGGCGCGCAGCACGGGCTCGGCGACGTCCTCGCCGACGCGGACGATCCCGGAGGCGCGGTCGACCACGACCTCGCAGCCCGGCGCCGCCGCCTTCACGGCGCGCTCGACCGCGCGCGCGCAGCCATCGCAGGTCATTCCATCGACGCGGTAGGCGATCGCCATCGGATGCTCCTCGCCGACGGGCAAGCGCCCGGCGGTCACTGCGCGGTGCGGCCGCGCTCCAGGTTGCGACGGATGATCGTCGTCACGGGCACGGCCTGCAATCCCTTCTCCTGCAGTCCAGGCAGCCATGCGGCCAGCGCGGCGAAGGTTGCGTCGTGCGGATGCCCGATCGCGACGGCATGCCCGCGCCGGCGGGCGATGCGCTCGACCTCGCGCAGCTGGCGGTTGATCGCGTCGGCCGTCGCCTCGTTGTCGAGGAAGACGTCGCGCATGGCCATCGGCACGCCGGCATGGCCAGCGGCCTCGCTCCCCTGGCTCTCGGCGGCCGTCCTCGAATCCACGAAGACGAGCCCGCGCCCGCGCAGCTCGTCCATCAGCGGGCCCATGAGCCGCCGGTCGACCGTGAAGCGGCTTCCCATGTGGTTGTTGAGGCCGACGGCGTCGCCGAAGCGGTCGAGCGCGGCGCCGACGCGGCCGCGTATCTCGACGGCCGCGAGGTCGACCGTCAGCGCGTGCGGGCCCGGGCTCTCGCCGCCCGTCGGCTGCATCGGCATGTGCAGCAGGATCTCATGCCCGCGCTGGCGCGCCAGCACCGCGAGCGCGGGCGCGTCGCGGCCATAGGGCAGGAAGGAGAGCGTCAGCGGCGCGGGCAGGCCGATGGCCCGCATCGCGCGCGGCCGGTCGAGGCCCATGTCGTCGATCACGATGGCGACGTAGCCCCGCCCCGGCTGCAGCGACACGGGGACCGAGCGCTTCTCCCACTCGGCATCGATGGCGCGGATCGCCGGGCCGGCAACCGCGCCGGCCTCTCCGCCGCCGCCCTGTCCGGCGCCCTGCACCACGCCCTGGCCGCCGCCGCGCGCGGCCGCGAGCCGCGCCTCCTCGGCGGCGTTCGCCTGGTCGAGGGCGTCCTCGATCTCCTCCTCGGGCAGGGAGACGCGGGCGATGTCCTCGCCTCCTCCGCGCCGCGGCACCACGACATGGAGCGTCGCGAGCAGGACGAGGGCGAGCGAGCCCGCGACGATCGCCGACCGGCGCGCGCGCAGGAACGCAAGGAACGGGATGCCCGGCAGCGCCAGCTTCATTGCCGCTCACCCGGCTTCCAGCCAGAGAGGCGCATGGAGTTGAGCGCCACGGCAAGCGAGGAGAACGCCATCGCCGCGCCGGCGATCATCGGGTTGAGGAGGCCGAAGGCCGCGAGGGGCAGGCCCGCGAGGTTGAACACGCTGGCCCAGAAGAGGTTCTCGCGGATGCGTGCGCGCGCGGCGCGGGCCAGTTCCACCGCGTCCGCCACCTGCGAGACGTCGCCGCGCATCAGGGCGGCGCCCGCGGTCTCCAGCGCCGCATCGGCCCCGCCGCCCACGGCAAGCCCGATATCCGCCGCGGCGAGCGCGGGCGCGTCGTTCACGCCGTCGCCCACCACGGCGACCACGCGCCCCTCCGCCTGGAGCCGGGCGACGAGGTCGAGCTTCGCCTGGGGTCGCGCCTCGGCGATGAAATCCGGGATCCCGAGCTCGGACGCGACGCGCGCGGCGGTGGCGCGCGCGTCGCCGGTGGCCATCCAGGTCGCGACGCGCAGCCGGCCGAGCCGCGCGATGGCCGCTCCCGCGTCGGCGCGCAGCGGGTCGCCCAGGGCGATCACGCCGACCACGCTGGCGTCGCGCGCGACGAAGACGCGCGTGAGGCCATCGCGGTCGAACCCGGCGACGCGCTCGTCGAAGGCGGAGGCATCGAGGCCCGCCTGTCGCATGAGCTCGGATGTCCCGAGGATGACCAGCGCGCCATCGACGCGCGCCTTGATCCCGCGGCCGGGAATGGCCTCGACCTGGTTCGGCGTCGGCGGCTCGATACCGTCCTGCGCCGCGCGCGCGGCGATGGCCCGTGCCAGAGGGTGCGTGCTTCCGCGCTCGACCGCGGCCGCGAGCGACAGCACGTGGCGCTCGCCGCCCGTGCGCGCGGCGACGATCTCCATGACCGCCGGCCGCCCCTCGGTGAGCGTTCCCGTCTTGTCGAACACCACGACGCCGACATCGGCCAGGCGCTCGAGCGCAGCCGCGTCCTTGACGAGGATCGCGTGGCGCGCGGCGGCGCCGCAGGCGGCCACCACGGCCATCGGCGTCGCGAGGCCGAGCGCGCAGGGGCATGCGATGACCAGGACGCTGACCGCGGCCGCGAGGCCGGCGCGCGGGTCCCCTGCCAGCAGCCACCAGCAGAGGAAGGAAAGGACCGCGAGCCCCAGGACGGCCGGAACGAAGACCGCGGCGACGCGGTCGACAAGGCGCTGCACCGGGGCCTTCGACGCCTGGGCGCGCTCGACCAGCCTGACGATCCGCGCGAGCGTCGACTGCGCGCCGACGCCCTGCACCTCGACGCGGAGCAGGCCGTCGCCATTGACCGATCCGGCGATCACCATGTCGCCGGGGCGCTTGGGCACGGCGCGGCTCTCGCCGGTGATGAGCGCCTCGTCGGCCTCGCCCTCCCCCGACCGCACGACGCCGTCGGCGGGAAAGCGCTCGCCCGGCCTGACGATCGCGAGGTCGCCGCGGCGCAGCGAGGACGCGGGGACGTCGGCCTCCGTGCCGTCGCGCTCGACCCGCGCGACCTCCGGGAGCAGCGCCGCGAGGGCGCGGATCGCCCGGACGGCGGATCGTCGCGCGCGCAGCTCGAGCGCCCTGCCGAGCATCACGAGCGCGACCACGACGGCCGAGGCCTCGAGGTAGTGGTGCGGATGCCCGAACGGGTCGCGCAGCACGGCGACGGCGCCGGAGAGGAACGCGACGCTCGTCCCGATCGCCACCAGGAGGTCCATGTTTCCGGAACGCGCCTTCAGCGCCTTCCACGCCGCCCTGTAGAGCGGCAGGGCGAGGAAGAGCTGGACCGGCGCGGCGAGCGCGAGGGCGAGCAGCGGCGGCAGCCTGAACCAGGGGATGCCGAAATGGCCCGGCATCTCGGCGAGGAGCGGCAGGGCGAGGGCCAGGGCCGTGCCGACCCGCAGGACCTCGCCCCGCGGGATCCCCTCGATGTCGCCGGCCGGCGCCCCGGCCACCTCCGCCTGCGCGTCGTAGCCCGCCTCCTCGACGGCCGTGCGCAGGCGCTCGACCGCGGCCGGACCACCTTCGGCGACGACGACGTCGGCGCGCTCGGCGGCAAGGCTGACCGCCGCAGCCTCGACGCCCTCGACGCGCGCCAGCGCCCGCTCCACCCGCGACACGCAGGCCGCGCAGGTCATCCCGCCGATCCGAAGGGTAACCGTCTCGCTCATCGCCCCCCTTTATGCGCCAGCGCAGGCCGGGCCGAAAGTGTTGCAAAGGGTCCTTGAACTGCCGAAAAGTCCGGGTCCCTTCCGCCTCCGGAGCGCCTTCCCGTCATGACAGTCGACATGGACAAGCTCAAGGCCCTGCTCGCCCGCGTCGCCGACGGCAGGTCGCTGGGCGTCGAGGAGGCGCGGACCGGCTTCGAGGCGCTGATGTCGGGGAACGCGACGCCCGCGCAGATGGGCGGGTTCCTGATGGCGCTGCGCGTGCGCGGCGAGACGATCGACGAGATCACCGGCGCGGCCGAGGTCATGCGCGCGCGCGCGGCCCGGATCTCCGCGCCGGCCGACGCGATCGACATCGTTGGCACCGGCGGCGACGCGATCGGGACCTGGAACGTGTCAACCGCGACCTCGATCGTGGTCGCGGCCTGCGGCGTTCCGGTCGCCAAGCACGGCAACCGCGCCCTCTCCTCGCGCTCCGGCGCGGCCGACGTGCTGACAGTTCTCGGCGTGAACACCGACGCCGATTTCCGCCTGATCGAGCGCGCGATCGTCGAGGCGCGCATCGGCTTCATGATGGCGCCGCGCAACCATGCCGCGATGCGCAACGTCGCCGGCCCGCGCGTCGAGCTCGGCACGCGCACGATCTTCAACATCCTCGGCCCGCTGGCCAACCCGGCGATGGTGACGCGCCAGCTCGTCGGCGCCTTCGCCGAGCGCTGGATCGAGCCGATGGCCGCGACGCTCGGCAATCTCGGCTCCACCCGCGCCTGGGTCGTCAGCGGCAGCGACGGCATGGACGAGATCACAACGACCGGCCCGACCGCGGTCGCCGAGCTGCGCGAGGGGCGCGTCACGCGCTTCACCATCTCCCCCGAGGATGCCGGGCTGCCGCGCGCGCAGCTCGCCGACCTCAAGGGCGGGACGCCGGCGGAGAACGGCGCCGCGATCATGGCGCTGCTCGGCGGCAAGTCGGGCGCCTTCCGCGACATCGTGCTGCTGAACGCGGCCGCGGCCCTGATCGTCGCCGACAAGGCAGGCTCGCTGCGCGACGGCGCCCGGATGGCCGTGCAGGCGATCGATTCCGGAGCCGCGATGGCGACGCTCTCGCAGCTGATCGCCATCACCAACTCCCCCGCGCCGGGCTGAGGGCGCGCGCCATGAGCGACGTCCTCGCCCGCATCTGCGCCGCGACGCGCCGCGAGGTGGAACGCCGCCGCGCGGTCGTCCCGCTCGCCTCGCTCGAGGCCCGCGCCGCGTGCATGCCGTCGCCGCGCGGGTTCCGCGCGCGGCTCGCCGCCGACGCGACGCCGGCGCGCCCGGCCCTGATCGCGGAGATCAAGAAGGCCTCGCCCTCGAAGGGCGTTATCCGTGCCGACTTCGACCCGCCCGCCCTCGCCCGCGCCTATCGCGACGCCGGGGCGAGCGCGCTCTCGGTCCTGACCGACATGCCCTGGTTCCAGGGCCGCGACGAGTACCTCGTCGCGGCGCGCGCCGCGGTGGACCTTCCGGCGCTGCGCAAGGACTTCATGCTCGACGCGTACCAGGTGCTCGAGGCGCGCGCGCTGGGCGCCGACTGCATCCTCCTGATCATGGCGGCGCTGTCGCCCGCCGAGGCCGCCTCGCTCAACCGTCTCGCCCGCGACCTCGGCCTCGACGTCCTTGCCGAGGTCCACGATCCGGCGGAACTCGACCAGGCGCTGGCGCTGGACGGGGCGCTGCTGGGCGTCAACAACCGCGACCTGCGCAGCCTCGCTGTCGACATCGCGACCTTCGAGCGGCTCGCCGCGCGCGCGCCGCGCGACGCCTTCCTGGTCGCGGAGAGCGGGCTCGCGACGCCTGCCGACGTGGCGCGCGTCGCGGCCGCCGGCGCGCGCGCGATCCTCGTGGGCGAGTCCCTGATGCGCCAGCACGACGTCGCGGCCGCGACGCGCGCGCTGATGGCGACCGGAGGACGGGAATGACGGGCGAACTCACGCATTTCGACGCGCAGGGGCGCGCGCGCATGGTCGACGTCTCTGACAAGGACGCGACGGCGCGCGTGGCGGTCGCGCGCGGCACCGTGACGATGGCGCCCGAGACCCTGCGGCGCATCTCCGGCGGCGAGATCGCGAAGGGAGACGTGCTCGCGGTCGCGCGCCTCGCCGGGATCATGGCGGCCAAGCGCACGCACGAACTCATCCCGCTCTGCCACCCGCTGGCCCTCACCGCGGTCGAGCTCGACCTGCGCGCCGATCCCGCGCGCGACGCCGTCGACATCGAGGCGCGGGTCAGGACCACCGGCAAGACCGGCGTCGAGATGGAGGCGCTGACCGCAGTCTCGGTCGCCGCCCTCACCGTCTACGACATGTGCAAGGCGATCGACCGCGCGATGCGCATCGGCGACATCCGCCTCGCGCACAAGAGCGGCGGCAAGTCCGGCACGTACGAGGCCGCGGAATGATCTCCGTCGAGGAGGCGCTCGACCGCATCCTCGCCACGCTCGGTCCCTGCGGCGCGGAGAGCGTCCAGGTCGCCGAGGGCTTCGGGCGCGTGCTCGCCGAGGACGTCGTCGCGCGGCTGACCCAGCCGCCCGCCGCGGTGTCGGCGATGGACGGCTACGCCGCGCGCGGCGCCGACGTCGCCGCCGGGCCCGTGGTGCTGCGGCAGGTCGGCGCGGTGCCCGCGGGCTCGTCCTTCGCCGGCGTCGTGGGCCCGGGCGAATGCGTGCGCATCTTCACGGGCGCGCCTCTCCCCGCCGGCGCAGACACGATCGTGATCCAGGAGAACGTCGACGCCGAGGGCATGACGATCCGCGTTCGCGAGGCGACGACGCCCGGCCGCTTCGTCCGGCCGGCGGGCCTCGACTTCCGCGCCGGCGATGTAGGCCTCTTGGCCGGCGACGTGGTCGGCGTGCGCCAGCTCGGCCTCGCCGCGGCGATGAACCGGCCCTGGCTGCGCGTGGCGCGCCGGCCGCGCGTCGCGATCCTCGCCACCGGCGACGAGGTCGTGATGCCCGGCGAGCCGGTCGGCCCGAACCAGATCGTGTCCTCCAACGGGCTCGCCCTCGCGGCCTTCGTGCGCTGCTGGGGCGGGGAGCCGGTCCAGCTCGGCATCGCGCCCGACCGCAGCGATGCCCTGCAGGCGATGGCCGAGGGCGCGCGGGGCGCGGACCTGCTGGTGACGACGGGCGGCGCCTCCGTGGGCGAGCACGACCTCGTGCGCTCCGCGCTGGGCGCGAAGGGCCTCCAGCTCGACTTCTGGCAGATCGCCATGCGACCCGGGAAGCCGCTGATGTTCGGGCGCATCGGCGCCACGCCGATGCTCGGCCTGCCCGGCAACCCCGTCTCGTCCCT
>CANMWW010000109.1 GCA_947500965.1 Alphaproteobacteria bacterium | reverse complement strand
TCCCGCTCCCCCTCAAAGGCGAGGGGGACGCGCCCCGAGGACGCGTCCCCCCGCTTTCCCGTGCCGGTGGCTCAGCGCGCGCCGAAGGCGGAGCGCAGGTCCTTCACGAGGTCGGTCTTCTCCCAGGAGAAGCCGCCATCCTTCTCCGGCGCGCGGCCGAAATGGCCGTAGGCGGAGGTGCGCTCGTAGATCGCGCGGTTGAGCTTCAGGTGCTCGCGGATGCCGCGCGGCGTGAGGCTCATGAGCTCCTGCAGGACCTTCGAGATCTTCTCCTCGTCGGCCTTCCCGGTGCCCTGCGTGTCGACATAGACCGACAGCGGGTGCGCGACGCCGATCGCGTAGGAGAGCTGGATCGTGCAGCGATCGGCGAGGCCGGCCGCGACCACGTTCTTGGCGAGGTAGCGCGCGGCATAGGCGGCCGAGCGGTCGACCTTGGTCGGGTCCTTGCCCGAGAAGGCGCCGCCGCCATGCGGGGCCGCGCCACCATAGGTGTCGACGATGATCTTGCGGCCGGTGAGGCCGGTGTCGCCATCCGGGCCGCCGATGACGAAGCGGCCGGTCGGGTTGACGTAGAAATGCGCGTCGTCCGCCGGCATGCCGACGTCCTTCAGCACCTTCTCGACATAGGGGCGCACGATCGCCTTCACGTCCCCGGACTCGAGCTGCCTGCCCTTGCGGTCCTTCTCGGAATGCTGGGTCGAGACGACGACCGCGGTGCAGGCGACCGGGCGGCCCTTGGCGTAGCGCAGCGTCACCTGGCTCTTGGCGTCGGGCTGCAGCAGCGGCTCCTTGCCCGAGTGGCGGACATCGGCCAGCGCCTTGAGGATGTTGTGCGAGTACTGGATCGGCGCGGGCATCAGTTCCGGCGTCTCGTTGCAGGCATAGCCGAACATGATGCCCTGGTCGCCGGCGCCCTCGTCCTTGTTGCCGGCCGCGTCGACGCCGACCGCGATGTCGGCGGACTGGCCGTGCAGGCGGACGACGACCTTCGCCTTCTTCCAGTGGAAGCCCTTCTGCTCGTAGCCGATGTCGCGCACGGCGTTGCGCGCCAGCGTCTCGATCACCTTCGCGTTGACCTCGCCGCTCTTGAGCATCGGGGCCCTGGCGCCGCACTTGCGGCGGTCCATGCGGACCTCGCCGGCGATGCAGATGTAGTTGGTGGTGACGAGCGTCTCGCAGGCGACGCGCGCATAGGGGTCGAGGCCGATGAAGGCATCGACGACCGCGTCGGAGATGCGGTCGCAGACCTTGTCGGGATGTCCCTCGGAGACGGACTCGGAGGTGAAGACGAAATCGCCCTGGCGCATCGGCGGGGGACTCCATTTTGGAATCGGGAAGGCCCGTTGGGGCCCGTGAGCGGCGCGACTTGTGGCAAGTCTGGCCTGCCGCGTCAACAACGCGGGGCCGGGGCCTTCATTCCGCCGGGCGCGCGCGCCGCCGCCCGGCGGCCAGCGCCGTCAGCAGCAGCGCCGCGCCGAGCGCCGCCGGGATGGCGTCGCCATGGCGCGCATAGGCCGTGGGCGGCAGGGGCGGCGGCAGGGCCGCGTCGAGGAAGCTGCGCGCGCCCATCGGCAGCGCGGCGCGCACATGGCCCCGCGCGTCGATCACGGCCGAGATGCCGCCATTGGCGACGCGCACGACCGGCAGGCCCTCCTCGATGGCGCGCAGCCGCGCCGCGGCGAAATGCTGGTGCGGCCCGGCCGAGGTCCCGAACCAGGCGTCGTTGGTGGCGACCAGGATCCAGTCCGGCCGGTCGGCGGGGTCGACGACCGCGCGCGGGAAGATGCTCTCGTAGCAGATCAGCGGGCTGAAGGGCGGCAGGCCCGGCAGCCGGATCGTCGCCGGGCCGGGGCCGGCGCTGAAATCCGTCGGCCCGGGCGCGATGCGGTCGATCGGCAGCACGCCGCGCAGCGGCACGTATTCGCCGAAGGGCACGAGGTGGAACTTGTCGTAGGTGGCCTGGATGACGCCCGCTTCGTCCATCGCGTGCAGGCTGTTCCAGGCCCGGAGCCTCGGCCCGCGCTCGACGCGGATCGAGCCGGCGAGCAGGTAGCCGCCCGGCGGCACGAGCGGCGCGAGGTGCAGGCGGAAGGCCTCCTCCGACGCCAGCGGGAAGAGCGTCGCGGTCTCCGGCCAGAGCAGGTGGTGGACCTGCCCGATGCCCGGCGCCATCGAGAGCTCGGCGGTGAGCTGCAGGTGGCGCTGGCGCTCCTGCGGGTCCCACTTGAGCGACTGCGGGATGTCGGGTTGCACGAGGCGCAGCCGCGTGGCGGTCTGCGTCGCGGGCGGCGGCTCCGGTGGCAGGAGCTGCAGCGCCTGCAGCGCCGCGAACAGCGCCAGCGTGGCGACGCGCAGGGCCGTCGCGCGCGCGGCGGCGAGCGCGGCCGCGGCGACGGTCAGCGCCGTGAGCCCGTAGAGCCCGATCCACGCGCAGAGCGAGGCCACCGGCACGAGCTCGGCCCAGGCCGTCCCCGCGAGGTTCCAGGGAAACCCCGTCAGCACGTGGCCGCGCAGCCACTCCGCGGCCAGCCAGCACGCGGCGAGCGCGGGCGGCGCGGCGAGCCCCGCGCGCAGGAGGCGATGCGTGGCGAGCGCCGCGGCGCCCGCGAAGAGGCCGAGCCCTGCGCCGAGGCCGCCGATCGCGAAGGGCAGCATCCAGGCGAAGCGCACGGCGTCGACCAGCAGCGCGTGCCCGATCCAGTAGAGGCCGGTCGCGAAATGCGCGGCGCCGAACCACCATCCCGCCGCGAAGGCCGCGCGCGCGGTCGGCGCGGCGCGCAGCAGCACCACCAGCCCCGCGAAGGCGGGGACGAGGGCGAGCACGGCATGGATGGGTGGCAGCGCCAGCGTGGCGCAGGCGCCGAGCGCGGCCGCGATGGCGGCGCGGCGGCGCCAGCTGGCGCGCGCGCAGGACGCCTCCAGCGCGGCCAGTGCCGCCGGTGTCACGCGGCGTCCGGCGGGGCGCCGCCCTCGGCGGCGGGGCGGCGGCGCACGCGCAGCCGCCTGACGCGGCGCGGGTCTGCGTCCACGACCTCGAACTCCACGCCGCCGGGATGCGCGATGACCTCCCCGCGCGCGGGCACGCGGCCCGCATGCGCGACGACGAGGCCACCGACCGTGTCGATGTCGGCCTCGCGCTCCTCTTCGGTGCGCAGCGCGCCGACCTCGGCCTCGAAGGCGTCGAGCGGCACGCGCGCGTCCACCATCCAGCCGCCATCGGGGAGCTTCTGGACGCGCGGGCTCTCGTCGGTGTCGTGCTCGTCCTCGATCTCGCCGACGATCGATTCCACCAGGTCCTAGATCGAGACCAGCCCGTCGATGCCGCCGAACTCGTCGACCACCAGCGCGAGGTGCAGGCGCGTCTTGCGCATCTCCAGCAGCAGGTCGAGCACGCGCATCGACGGCGCGACGAAGAGGATCTTGCGCAGCACGTCCTCGATCGCGAAGGGCTTGTCCGAGCCCCAGTAGGCGAGCACGTCCTTGATGTGGACCATGCCCGCGATGTCGTCGGTGGTGCCGCGATGCACGGGGTAGCGCGAATGCGCCTCGCGCCGGATCGTCTCCACCAGCGCCGGCAGCGTCGTGTCGTGGGCGACGGCGACGATGTCGGCGCGCGGCACCATGACGTCGTAGGCGGTGAGCTCGCGCAGCTTGAAGATGTTGCGGATCAGCACGCGCTCCTGCGCGCCGATCTCGGCGGGCGGGTCCTCGCCCTCCTCGATGATCTCCTCGATCGTCTCCTCGAGGGATTCGCGGAGCTTCGCCTCGGGGTCCTGGCGGCGCAGCAGCCTGCGGATGCGCTCGCGCAGGCCCTGGTCCTGCCCCTGCCCGTCGCTCATGCCGCGCGCCCTTCCGCGGCATAGGGATCGGCGACGCCGAGCCGGGCGAGCACCTCGCGCTCCAGCGACTCCATCCGGCTGGCGTCGCGCGCGCGCGCGTGGTCGTGGCCGAGCAGGTGCAGGACGCCATGGACGACGAGGTGGAGCATGTGGGCGCGCAGCGTCTTGCGCTGGGCGCGCGCCTCGGCGGCGCAGGTCTCGAAGGCGAGCGCCACGTCGCCCAGCGCGACCGCGCCGCCGGGCCGCGCCGCGCCGTCGGGGAAGGAGAGCACGTTGGTCGGCTTGTCGCGGCGGCGGAACGCGCGGTTGAGCGCGTGCAGCCGCGCGTCGTCGGCGAGCAGCACCGCGACCTCGCAGTCCGGCGGCGCGCCGGCCGCGCCGAGCGCCGCGCGCGCGGCGCGGCGGACCTCGCGCGCCGCGTCGGGGATGCGCCGGCGCCAGCGGGCGTCGGCGACGATCGCGTCGATGGCGGCGCTCATCCGCGCCTGCCGACGTCGCGCGCGTCGTAGGCGGCGACGATCCTCCCGACCAGCGCGTGGCGCACCACGTCGGCGGCGCCGAAGCGCACCATGCCCACGCCCTCGACGCCGGCGAGCACCTCGATCGCCTCCGCCAGGCCCGAGCGCGCGCCGGCGGGCAGGTCGACCTGCGTGAGGTCGCCCGTCACCGCCATGCGGCTGTTCTCGCCGAGGCGGGTGAGGAACATCTTCATCTGCATCGGCGTGGTGTTCTGCGCCTCGTCGAGGATGACGAAGGCGTTCGCCAGCGTGCGCCCGCGCATGAAGGCGAGCGGCGCGATCTCGATCTCTCCCGAGGCCATGCGCCGGATGACCTGGTCGCCCGGCATCATGTCGTAGAGCGCGTCGTAGAGCGGGCGCAGGTAGGGGTCGATCTTCTCGCGCATGTCGCCGGGCAGGAAGCCGAGCCGCTCGCCCGCCTCGACCGCCGGGCGCGACAGCACGATGCGGTCGACCTTGCCCTCGGCCAGCATCTGCACGGCCATCGCGACCGCGAGGTAGGTCTTGCCGGTGCCGGCCGGGCCGATGCCGAAGACGAGCTCGTTGCGGTGCAGCGCGCGCAGGTACTCGATCTGCCCCTGCGTGCGCGGGTTGACGCGCCGCTTGCGCGTGCGCACGACGAGGTCCTCTTCGCCGAACAGGTCGCGCGCGTCGGCGCGGTCGGGCGTGGCGGCGAGGCGCATCGCCGCGTCGACGTCGCCCATGTCGACGGCCTGGCCGCGGCGGAGGCGCTCGTAGAGCCAGTTGAGCGCGCCGCGCGCGGCCTCGCTCGCGGAATGCGGCCCGTCGATCGTCACCCGGTTGCCGCGCGAGGCGAGGCGCACGCCGAGGCGCTGCTCGATGCGAGCGAGGTGCCGGTCGTGCTCGCCGAACAGCATCGGCAGCAGCGAGTTGTCGTCGAATTCCAGCTGGAGCGCCTGGCCCCCGCCATTGCCGCCGCGGCTCACGCGGCCTCCCCGGACGCCCGCGAGGCGGCCTCGCCGGCGATGGAGTTGGGGCCGAGGCGCACCAGGCGCACGTCGATCGTCTCGCCGATCGCCGCGCCCGGGGCGTGGAAATGCACGGACTGCAGCCACGGGCTGCGGCCGACGACCTGGCCCTGGTGGCGGCCAGGCTTCTCGACCAGCACCGGCACGACCATGCCGAGGACCTCCTGGTTGAATGCCTCGGCCTGCGCGCGCAGCAGCGCCTGCAGCCGCTGCAGGCGATCGTCCTTCACCGCCTCCGGCAGCTGGCCGTCGAGCGCCGCGGCCGGCGTGCCGGGCCGCGCGCTGAACTTGAACGAGAAGGCGCCCGCGAAGCGCACGGCGCGCACGAGGTCGAGCGTCGCCTCGAACTCGGCCTCGGTCTCGCCGGGGAACCCGACGATGAAGTCGCTCGACAGCGCGAGGTCGGGCCGCGCGCGGCGCAGGCGCTCGACGATGCGCAGGTAGTCCTCCGCGCGGTGCCCGCGGTTCATCGCCTCGAGCACGCGGTCGGCGCCCGACTGCACCGGGAGGTGCAGGTAGGGCATCAGCTTCGGCTCCTCGCCATGCGCGGCGACCAGCGCGTCGTCGACGTCGCGCGGATGCGAGGTCGTGTAGCGCAGCCGCGCGAGGCCCTCGATGCGCGCGAGCCGGCGCGCCAGCGCGCCGAGGCCGATCGCGGCGCCGTCCTCGCCCGCGCCGTGCCAGGCGTTGACGTTCTGGCCGAGCAGCGTGATCTCGCGCGCGCCGCCCCCGACCAGGGCCCGTGCCTCGCGCTCGATGTCGGCGGCCGGGCGCGAGAACTCCGCGCCGCGCGTGTAGGGCACGACGCAGAAGGTGCAGAACTTGTCGCAGCCTTCCTGGATCGTGAGGAAGGCGGAGGGACCCGCGGGCGTGGCGACCTGCGGCAGGTGGTCGAACTTGGACTCCACGGGGAAGTCGGTGTCGAGCGCGGCGCCGCCCGCGCGCGTCGCGCGCGCGACCAGCTCGGGCAGGCGGTGATAGGCCTGCGGCCCGACGACGACGTCGACGAAGGGCATGCGGCGGATGATCTCCGCCCCCTCGGCCTGCGCGGTGCAGCCGGCGACGGCGATCAGCGTGCCCGGGCGCGCGTGCTTGACCTCGCGCAGCCTCCCGAGCTCGGAATAGACCTTCTCCGAGGCCTTCTCGCGGATGTGGCAGGTATTGATGATGACGAGGTCCGCGTCCTCGGGAGCCTGCGCCGGCGAGTAGCCCAGCGGCGCCAGCACGTCCGCCATGCGCGCGGAATCGTACACGTTCATCTGGCAGCCATGGGTCCGGATGAAGAGCTTCTTGCTCAAAGCGCCTTGAAATCCTTGGATTTTCGAGGGGGGATGCGGGGGGAAGCTAACAGCCCGGCCCCGCGAGTCAAGGCACGGCGCTCCGCGCCGCCCCGCGCCTGCGCCCCGCATTCAGGTCTGACAGCGCGGCGCCGACCAGGGATTCGCAATGCTGCGCCAGCGCCTTGCGGCTGCCGAAGCGCGCGAAGGTCACGACGTCGTGGAACTCCACCTCGACCGTGACGAGGCCGAGGCCCAGCGCCTCCCAGAGATGCGGCGCGAGGTCCATCGCCCCGTACCAGGCGAAGAAGGGCCGGAGGTTGCGCCCCATCTGCACGTCGTCGAGGCGCGTGTAGGCGATGGTCACGGGCTGCACCGCCAGCGGTCGCCCGTCC
>CANMWW010000108.1 GCA_947500965.1 Alphaproteobacteria bacterium | reverse complement strand
GCGGTGGCGAGCTTGGTGTTGCGCGTGTAGGCATAGGCGGCGAGGCCGTATTCGAGGCGATTGGCCTCGGCGATCGCGGCATCGAAGTCCTTGAACGGGCTGACGACGGCGATGGGGCCGAAGGGCTCCTCGTTCATGACGCGCGCGGAGAGCGGCACGCCGGTCAGGACGGTCGGCTCGAAGAAATAGCCCTTGTTGCCGATGCGCTTGCCGCCGGTCTCCACCTTCGCGCCGGACTTCGCGGCGTCGGCCATGAAGCCCTCCATCGCGTCGATGCGGCGCGCATGGCAGAGCGGCCCCATCGTCGTGGCCGGGTCCATGCCGTCGCCGATCTTCTGCGCCTTCGACACGGCGACGAACTTCTCGAGGAACTTCTCGTAGACCGGCTGCTGCACGAGGAAGCGCGTCGGCGCGATGCAGACCTGTCCGGCGTTTCGGTACTTGTTCGTCGACAGCACGCTCACGGCCTGGTCGAGGTCCGCGTCGTCGAAGATGATCGCCGGCGCGTGGCCGCCGAGTTCCATCGTCACGCGCTTCATGTGGCGGCCGGCCATCGCGGTCAGCATCTTCCCGACCGCGGTCGAGCCGGTGAACGAGACCTTGCGGATCACCGGGTGGTTGATGAGGTACTCGGAGATCTCCGAGGGCACGCCATAGACCAGGTTGACGACGCCGTCGGGCACGCCCGCGTCGAGGAAGGCCTGGAACAGCGCGGCCGGCGCGGCCGGCGTCTCCTCGGGGCACTTGGCGATGATCGAGCACCCGGTCGCGAGCGCGGCCGACGCCTTGCGCACGATCTGGTTGATCGGGAAGTTCCAGGGCGTGAAGGCCGCGACCGGGCCCACGGGCTCCTTGAGCACGAGCTGGTGGACGTTGGGCATGCGCGCCGGCACGACGCGGCCATAGGTGCGGCGGCCTTCCTCGGCGAACCAGTCGATGATGTCGCCGGCCAGCATCGCCTCGATCTTCGACTGCGCCAGCGGCTTGCCCTGCTCGAGCGTCATGAGCCTGGCGATGTCGTCGGCGCGCGCGCGCATCAGGTCGGCGGCCTTGCGCATGACCTTCGCGCGGTCGTAGGGCGAGACCTTGCGCCAGGCCTCGAAGCCCTTCCTCGCGGCCGCGAGGGCGCGATCGAGGTCCTCGGTGCCGGCATGGGCGACCGTGCCGATCTGCTCCTCGGTGGCGGGGTTCAGGACGGGGATCGTGCGGCCGCTCGCGGCCGGGCCCCACTTGCCGTCGATCAGAAGCTGCGTGCTCGGGTACATGGCTGCTCCTCGAAGGGGATTCCCGCCTCTCGCGGGGCCGGGACCATGGCCCCGGCGTCCCCCGGATGCAAGCCTCAGCCCGCGCTCCAGCCCGTCTTCAGCCGCGCCGCCTCGAGCCTGTAGATGCCCGTCGTCGCCGGCCCCGCGGCGCCGTTCGCCGCGAGGACATGCTCCGGCAGCGCCGTCGACACCGCGGCCGCGACGCGCTCGGCGGAGATGCCCTCCACGACCAGCACCCAGGGCGGGATGCCGGTCAGGCTGCCGCGGGCCTTCTTCTCGGCGGTCTCGAGCCGCGAGCCCGCCTCGTCGGTGAAGCCGAGATGGGCGCCGACGATGCCCGTGCGATCGAGGAGCGACGGGATGGCCTCGCGCAGCAGGTGGCGGCGCAGCTGGTCGCCGCGATCGGTCGCGGCGACGATGCGCAGCGTGGCGGCGATGCCGCCCTGGCCGATGCCCTGCGAGCCGGCGACGCGGCAGAGGCCGCGGGTCACGTCGCGGAAATGGCGGACGGCGCGCTTCGTCCATTCCGTCGGCGCGTTGAGCCGGCCGAGATAGTCCTGGCCGACCAGGACCTCGAACGCGTCCACCTCGTAGAGGTTGAAATACTCCTGGCCCTCGCCGCCGACGCGGACATAGCGCCGCCCCCGCCGGAAGCCCGGGATCCCGAGGCGCTCGGGCATGTGCTCGCGATGGTGCCAGTCGAGGAACTCGTCGACGCCCTCGGGCGCGATGTCGTGCCAAATCGCGACGAAAGCCTCGCCCGCCAGTCCGCTCATCGCCCGCTCCGATCCACTTGCGTTGCGTTTCAGTAGGTGGCGCGGCCGCCCGACAGGTCGAACACCGCGCCGGTCGAGAAGCTCGCCTCTGGCGAGCAAATCCACGCGACCATGGACGCGATCTCCTCGAGCTCGACGAAGCGGCCGGAAGGGATGCGCGACAGGATGTCCGCGCGCCGCGCGGCGGTGATCTGCCGCGCCATCGCCGTCTCCGCCGCGACCGGCGACACGACGTTCACGCAGATGTCCTCGGCCGCGAGTTCCTTCGCCATGCTCTTCGCGAGCGCGACCACGCCGGCCTTGGCGGCGGAGTAGGCCGCGCCGAGCGCCATGCCTTCCTTGCCCTGGATCGAGCCCATCAGCACGATCCGGCCCGACCGTCCCTCGCGCGGCAGCCGCAGCATCTCCGCCGCCGCCGCGCGCGCGACGACGAAGCTGCCGGTGAGGTTGACCTCGACCAGCCTGCGGAAGTCGGCCGCCGCGAGATCGGTGGCCGGCACGACCGGCCCGAGTATGCCCGCGCAGTGCACGACGCCGCGCGGCCGCGCCGCCGCCATCGCGGCGTCGACGGCCGCGGCGTCGGTGACGTCGAGCGCGCGGGCGACCGCGCCCGGGAGCGCGGCGCGCGCGGCATCGAGCGCGCCGCCGCCGAGGTCCCAGAGCTCGACCTCGGCGCCGTCGCGCGCGAGGCGGGCGGCGCAGGCGAGGCCGATGCCGCCCGCGCCGCCCGTCACGACGATCTTCCGCCCGGCCAGGTCGTGGCGGTTCACCGCGGCCATGCCTGCCAGTGCGTCCGCGATCAGCCGCGCGGCGCGTTGGGGACGAACTGGTTCGTGTAGAAGTCCTCGGCCTTCTGGCCGGTCTCGAGGCCCATGTACTGCTTCATGAGCTGGAGCGTGTCCGCCCAGTCCTCGGGCGCCATGAAGCCGATGGGCTTGCCCTGCGTGGCCTTGGACGGCATCAGGCCGATGCCGACCTTCAGCTGCTCGAGGCTGAGCTCGGTCTCGAGGTCGGACTTGACCTTCTGCCCGGCGCGGATCGACGCCATCGGGTCCGCCATCGCGGCCTCGAAGGAGCGCACCGTCGCCTTCACGAAGCGGCGCACGAGGTCGGGGTTGTTGCGGATCGTGTCCTCGTGGGCGTGGACCTGCAGGCCGACCGTGTTCACGCCGAAGGCCGCGTAGCCGAAATTGACCAGCGGCACGCCCTGGCGCGGCAGCGTGATCGACTGGTTGTCGAGGCCCGCCATCAGCGCCTCGACGCGCTTCTCGGCGACGGCGACGTTCTTGCCCGCGCCCTCGACGCGCAGGATGCGGACCTTCTCGCCGTCGACGCCGTTCGCCTTCCACACCGCGGGCAGCAGCTGCAGGCCGGCCTCGCCGGGCGCGGTCGCGATGGTCTTGCCCTCGAGGTCCTTCAGCGTCCGCACGCCGGCGTCGGCGCGCACGCCGATCGCGTAGGGCGAGGAGCTGGTGACCGACATCACGGCGCGGATCGGAGCGCCCTTGGTCGCGACGTTGATGACGCTCGGGCCATCCGACAGGCCGAACATGTCGCCCTTGGCGCCAACGGTCTGCGCCGCGCGCACCGAGCCCTGGCCCTCGCCGATCGTCAGGTCGATGCCTTCCTCGCGGTAGTAGCCGCGCTCGAGCCCGAGATAGAACGGCGTGTGGAAGCCGTAGAGGATCCAGTTCAGCCGGAAGGTCACCTTGTCCTGCGCGAAGGCCGTCGCGGCGCCGAACATGGCCGCGGCGAAGGCGCAGCCGGTGGCAAGAAGTCGAAGCATCATCGTCTTGTCCTCCCCTTGGATTGGTTGTCTCACGTCGTGGCGGATCCGCCCTGCGCGTCGCGGCGCGACACGTGCCAGGGTATCGCCAGCCGCTCGGCGACCTCGACCGCGCCGTAGAGGACGAGCCCCATCGCGCAGAGCACGAGGATCGCGCCGAAGGTCATCGGCGTGTCGAAGTTGTTCGTGTACTCCTGGATCTTGTAGCCGAGGCCCCGGTCGGAGGCGACGAACTCGGCGACGACCGCCGCCGTCGCCGCGAGCGCGGCCGCGACCTTGATGCCCGTGAACAGCATCGGCAGCGCGTGCGGCAGCCGCACCTTGAGGAAGATCCGCCATCCCCGCGCGCCGGTGGAGCGCGCGAGGTCCATGATCTCCGGGTCCACGGACTTGAACGCCGCGATGCTGCTGACCAGCACGGGGAAGAACGACAGCAGGAAGACGATCAGCACCTTCGAGGTGAGGCCGTACCCGATCCAGATCAGGAAGAGCGGCGCGACCGCGATCTTCGGCACGATCTGCAGGAAGACCAGCACGGGGTAGACGAGCTCCTCGAGCCGCCGCGAGAAGGCGACGACCAGGGCCAGCAGGACGCCGACCACGACCGAGGCGGCGAAGCCGACGAGCATCGACTGCGCGGTGAACATCGCCGCGTCGAGGACGACGTCCCAGCGACGCGCCAGCTGGCGCAGCACCAGCGACGGCGCCGGGAGCAGGAACGGCTTGATCGCGAGCGCGTGCACCGCGCCCTCCCAGAAGGCGACCGTGCCGCCCAGCCCCAGCGCGACGAGGGCGGGCTTGCGCAGGCGCGCGGCGATGGTCGTGGTCGCGTCCACTCCCCAATTCCTTTTTGCAGTTGACGAAAGCGTATTGAGCGGAACACCGTTCCGTCAATGCGCATGATCGGTTCCTCGCTCGCCCGGGCGGTAGACGTCATCGAGCTGCTCGCGGAGTATCCCGAGGGCGAGAGGCTGTCCGCGATCGCGCAGCGGCTCGAGCTCCCGAAGAGCGCGGTCCATCGACTTCTTGCCCCGCTCTGCGCGCGCGGCTGGGCGGAGCAGGATCCCGCGACGGGGCGCTACAGGCTCTCGCTGCGCTTCGCCGCGCTCGGCCGCAGGCTCTTCGACGCCACCGGCCTCCACGAGGTCTGCCAGCCGGTGCTCGACCGCCTCGCGCGCGACAGCCGCGAGCTGGTGCGCCTCACCCTCGCGCAGGATGGCGGGCTCGGCTGGCTGTGCTCGGCGCAGGGCGCGCTGCCGGGCCTGCGCTACGAGCCCGCGATGACCGGCCCCGTCGCGCTCCATGCGACGGCGAACGGCAAGGCCTGGCTCGCGACGCTGCCCGACGTGGAGGTGCGCAGGCTGCTGCGCGCGCGCGGCATGGCGGCCTTGACGCCGCGCACGATCGTCGACGCCACGGCGCTGCTGCGCGACCTCGCCCTCGTGCGTCGCCGCGGCTGGGCGCTCGCGGACGAGGAGGCCGAGCCCGGCGTCGCCGCGGTCGCGGTCGCCGTCGGCGGCGACGCGCGGGGGGGCAGGGCGCTCGGCACGCTCTCGGTCGCCGGACCCGTGGTGCGCATGCCGCCGGCACGACGCCGCGAGCTTGCAGCGGCGCTGGGGCGCGCGGCGGCGGACCTGCGCGACTGCTGGCCGCTCGCCGCGACCGTGCCGCTCGCGGCGAGCGCGTGACGGGGGCCGCGATGCACGCGAGCGACGGAATCTCGATCTCGCGCCTCGGCAAGACGTTCCGCCGCGACGGCCGCGAGACGGTCGCGCTCCACGACGTGTCGCTGGCGATCGGCCGCGGCGAGTTCGTCTCGATCGTCGGGCCCTCGGGCTGCGGCAAGTCCACGCTGATGCGAATCGTCGCCGGCCTCATGGCGCCGGACGCCGGCCACGCCTCCGTGCTCGGCCGGCGCGTCGAGGCGCCGGTGACCGACCTCGGCATCGTCTTCCAGAGCCCCGTGCTGCTGGACTGGCGCGACGTGCTCTCGAACGTGCTGTTCCAGGTCGAGATGCGCGGGCTGGATCCCGCGGCCCATCGCGCGCGCGCCATCGAGCTGCTGCGGCAGGTCGGGCTGGCCGAGTTCGCCGACCGCTACCCGCACGAATTGTCGGGCGGCATGCGCCAGCGCGCGGCGATCGCGCGCGCGCTGCTGCACGATCCCCCGCTGCTGCTGATGGACGAGCCCTTCGGCGCCCTGGACGCGCTGACGCGCGAGCAGATGCGCATCGACCTCGAGGCGCTCTGGCTGTCGTCGCGCAAGACCGTGGTGTTCATCACGCACTCGATCGACGAGGCGGTGCTGCTCTCCGACCGCGTCGTCGTGATGTCGCCACGCCCCGGCCGCATCGAGCGCATCCTGGACGTCGACCTGCCGCGGCCGAGGGGTCTCGCCGCGCGCCGCGCCCCGCGCTTCGCGGAGCTCGCGCAGGAGATCACCGACCTCTTCCTCGCGCGCGGTGTGCTCACCAGGGGCGCCGCGGACGGCGCCATGCCGTGAGCGCGAAGCCGACCCTGCGCGACGCCGCGGCGCCGCTTCTTGCGGAGGTCGATTCCGTCCTCGCGCACATGCCCGCTGACGCCGCGGCGATCGTCGCCGGCGAACTTCTGGCTGCGCGGCGCGTCCTCCTCCATTCGGCCGGCCGGACCGGGCTGGTGCTGCGCGGGCTCACGATGCGGCTCTTCCACGCGGGGCTCGACGCCCACATGGTCGGGGACATGACCGCGCCGTCGGTCGGGCCGGGCGACCTCCTGGTCGTGAACGCGTCCACGGGCGACCTGCCCTCCGGCGCGGCACACGCGGCGGCGGCGCGCGCCGCGGGCGCGCGGGTGCTCGTCATCGGCGCGGTCGCGCGCGGCGCCGCCTCGGACCTCGCCGACCGCTTCGTCCTGCTGCCGGGGCAGACGATGCGCGACGACATGACCGCCGCGCGTCCCTCCGCGATGCCGATGGGCAGCCAGTACGAGCTTGCGCTGGCGGTGTTCTGCGAACTCGTGGTGCTCGAGGCGATGCGCATGCGCGGGCTCGGCTTCGCCGACCTGCGCGCGCGCCACGCGAACCTGCTCTAGCGCGGACGCGCCGCGTCAGCGCCGCTCCGCGCCCTCTGCCAGCGCGGCCTGCGCCGCCTGTGCGTCCGCTTGCGCGGGCGCCGGTTCCGGAAGCTTCGCGGCCACGCGCAGGACCGTGGCCGCCTCGGCGT
>CANMWW010000107.1 GCA_947500965.1 Alphaproteobacteria bacterium | reverse complement strand
GACCTCGCAGTTCTGGACGATGTCGACGCCCAGCCGGTCGGCGGCGCGCGCATAGCCCCAGGCCACCGCGTCGTGGCGCGCCGTGCCGCCGCGCCGCTGCAGCGCCGCGCCGAGGATCGGGTAGCGCATGCCCGGCGCGATGTTGAGCGGCGGGCAGAACTCCTTCGCCTGCGCGGGCGTCAGCCACTCGTTGTCGATGCCGGCAAGGCGGTTGGCGTGGACATGCCGCCTGAACACCTGCACGTCGTGGATCGTGTGCGCGAGCATCATCACGCCGCGCGGCGAGTACATGACGTTGTAGTTGAGCTCGCGCGAGAGCGTCTCCCAGAGCTTCACCGAATGCTCGTAGATCGCCTCGCTCTCTTCCCACAGGTAGTTCGAGCGGATGATCGTGGTGTTGCGGCCGGTGTTGCCGCCGCCCAGCCAGCCCTTCTCGAGCACCGCGACGTTGCGCATGCCGTGCTCGGAGGCGAGGTAGTAGGCGGTGGCGAGGCCATGGCCGCCTGCGCCCAGCACGATCGCGTCGTAGGCCGGCTTCGGCTCCGGCATCCGCCACTGCGCTGGCCAGCCGCCATGGCCGCCGAGCGCCTGGCGCGCGAGCGAGAGGAAGGAGAACTTCATGCCGCGCAGATTGGCCGTCCCGGCGCCCGCCGGCAACGCGAAATCCGGCCGCGCCGGAATGGGCTCAGGCAGCCTCGCGGGGCGCGAAGGACACGCGCGCGGAGGCCTCCTCGCCCGGCGCCAGCACGACCATGCCGGTGTCGTCGCGGCCGGCGGCGGCGAGGTTGAAGGCGTCGGTCGCGTTGCTCACGGGCTCGGCGCAGAAATAGGGCTCGCCCGGGGGCGTGTAGACGACAAGGAAGCCGAGCGGCCCCTCGGCGCGCATCGACAGGCGCGCCCCGCGCTCCGGCCAGTCGATCTCCGCGCGTCCGTTCCAGCCCGCGAAGCAGTTGTCGAGCGCGACCTCGTCGACCGCCAGCCCGGCGCGCGGGTCGCGCGGCGGCGTGGCCGGGACGAGCGCGGTCGGCAGCACCTCCGCGTCGGTCTCCCAGATCGCGTCGACGCCGGCATGCAGCGTCGTGCGCGGCGTGCGCGGGAAATAGGGGTGGATGCCCATCCCCGCGGGCATGCGGATCGTGCCCGTGTTGCGGATGGCGATGCGGATCTCCAGGCGGTCCGGGTGGAGCGCGAAGGCCTGCGTCGCGCGATAGGCGAAGGGCCAGTCCTCGCTCGCCGCGCGGTCCAGCACGAGCGTCGCGCGATCCGCGGCGGATTCCTCGACGCGCCAGGCGGAGAGCCATCCATGGCCATGCTCCGCGTTCGCGTAGGGGTGCACCATGCGCACCGAGCGGCCCTCGAATGGGAACGCGCCGCGGCGGATGCGGTTGGAGAAGGGGAAGAGCGGGAAGCACGCGGCCTCCAGCACGTCGCCCGCGACGCGCGCGGCCTCCGGCATCGGCCGCATCCAGTCGACGCGGCCGCGCGGCCCCTCGGCGAAGAAGGCGGCGACGCTGCCGCCGATCCCGGGCACGAGCTCGAGGCGCTGCATCCCTGCACGCAGGTGGATGGTCGTCGTCATGGCGCTCGCGCTCCTCGCTTGACCCTCGCGTCGTCGCGGCGCGAGGCTAGCGCATCGCGCGATGCAAGGGGGACGTGACGTGACACGGGACGCATACGCCATCTATCCGAGCCTGCGCGACCGACCGGTCTTCGTCACCGGCGGCGGCTCGGGCATCGGCGAGAGCGTGGTCGAGCATTTCTGCGCCCAGGGATCGCGCGTGACCTTCGTCGACGTGGCGCGCGAGGCGTCGGAGGCGCTGGTCGCGCGCGTCGCCGCCACGGGCGCGCCGCCGCCGCGCTTCGTCCACGCCGACCTGCGCGACATCGCGGCGCTGCAGGACGCGATCGCGGGCGCGCGCGCGGCCCACGGCCCGCTGCGCGTGCTGGTCAACAACGCCGCCAACGACGACCGCCACAAGGTGGAGGCGGTGACGGTGCCCTACTGGGACGACCGCATGGCGGTGAACCTGCGCCACCAGTTCTTCGCCGCGCAGGCCGCGATCGCGCAGATGAAGGAGGCCGACGGCGGCTCGATCGTGAACTTCGGCTCGGTCAGCTGGCTGAACGGCGAGGGCGGCTATCCTGCCTACACCGCCGCGAAGGCCGCGGTGCACGGGCTGACGCGCGGCCTCGCGCGCGACTTCGGGCCCGACCACATCCGCGTGAACACGGTGGTGCCCGGCTGGGTGATGACCGAGCGCCAGGTGCGGCTCTGGCTCGACGCCGACGGCGAGCGCCAGATCCGCGAGAACCAGTGCATCAAGGACAAGCTGTACCCGCCCGACATCGCGCGCATGGTCCTCTGGCTCGCCGCCGACGACAGCCGCATGTGCACCGCGCAGAACTTCGTGGTCGACGCGGGCTGGTCGTAGAAGCGCGCGCCATGCCGCACATCCACGACAGGATCGACTTCGCCGTGGCCATCTTCGTGGTCCGCGACGGCAGGGTGCTCGTCGTGCACCATCGCAAGCTCGACAGGTGGCTGCCGCTGGGCGGGCATGTCGAGCTCGACGAGGATCCCGAGCAGGCGGCGCTGCGCGAGGCGCGCGAGGAGAGCGGCCTCGAGGTCGAACTGGTCGGCGAGCGCCCGCCGACCACGGAGCCCGGCACGCGCGCGCTGGTCGCGCCGCGGTTCCTCGACATCCACCGTATCGATGAACGCCACGAGCACATCGGGATGATCTACTGGGCGCGGCCCGTGGCCGGCGCGCTGCGCCGCGCCGAGGCCGAGCACCACGACCTGCGCTGGTGCACGGCGGAGGAGCTCGACGCGCTGCGTCCCGCCATGAGCGGCGCGGTGAAGTGGTATTGCCTGAAGGCGCTCGAGGAGCTCGCCTAGGAGCGCGCGCCGCCGCGCGCCAGCGCGAGCAGGCCCATCAGCGTCTCTTCCTGCTCGCCTACCTCGCGCATGGGCAGGCCGAAGCGCGTCGCGAGCCGTCGCCGCAGCGCGGGGAAGGCCTGCACGAGGCCGCCGGAGACCGCGAGCGAGTCCCAGTCCGGCGTCGGCGACAGGCGCCGGGAGCAGGCGAGGTAGCTGTCCGCCATGAAGTCGAAGGCGGCGCGGAAGAGATTGCCGACGGTGAGGTTCCCGGTGGTGATCGACTCGATGCGCCCGCGATCGCCCATCGCGCTCGCGAAGAAGCCGAGGTCGCAGGACAGCCCGCCCGTGCCCTCCGCCGCCTCGGTCGCCTCCGCGATCAGCCGCCAGGATCCGGACATGTCGAGGCCGGCGGCACGGGACAGCTCCGTGAGCAGCGCTTCGAGCACGCTGAGCGAGCGACCGGCCGGGACATGCGTGACCGTGTTCAGGAACCGGCCGCCGAACCAGCAGCGCGTCTGGCAGTCGCCGGGCTGGAAGGCGGGCGTCACCCGGCTCACCTGCGAGCCCGTGGAGCAGTTGATCGACAGCTCCGCGTCGCCGAGGTCGATGCCCAGCAGCGCCGCCTGCTGGTCGCCGATCGCGGCGAAGCCGTCGAGGACATGCCCGTCCAGCGCCAAGCGACCGACCGGCTCGCCCTCTCCCGCCAGCGCCGGCCAGCGCAGGCCGCCGATGCGCGCCGCCTCGAAGGCCTCGTGGTGCCAGCCGCCGCCGCGCAGGTCGAGGAGGCCGATGGCGTTGGTCGGGTGCATGCGCGCCGGCGCGCCGCAGAGCGCCGCGACGACGCAGTCGCCGATCGTCGCGGGCGTGGCGCCCGCGGGCAGGCGCCCTTGGCGCGCGAGCCAGTGCAGGAGCGCGGTGGTGGAGCCGGGCTTGAGCTCCTTGCCCAGCTGCTCGAACTGCGCGTCCGTCCAGGCCGCGCGGACCTCCTCGAGCAGCGGCGCGGTGGCGCCCGGCGCCGGATCCATCGCGCGCTGGTCGCGCCAGGACAGGTAGTGCGTCAGCGCGGCGCCGCGCGCGTCGAGCAGGACAAGGCCGCCCATCTGGCTGGAGACGCGCAGCTGCCGCGCGTCGGGCGCGTGGCGCAGCAGCGAGGCGACGACCTCGCGCGCGCCAGCGACGATCGCGTCGACCCGCACCTCGTGGAACCCCGCCGGCAGGCCGGGCACGGGATCGGGGAAGGGCGCGCGCTCCATGTGCTCGAGGCGCCCCGAGGCGATGTCGAGGACCGCGCCCTTGATCGAGGACGATCCGATGTCGATTCCGATGCAGCGCATGCCCGCACGATGGAGCGGCGTGGCCGAGGGATCAATGGCGACCGGTCGCGGCCTGGCCCCATGCCTGCTCCTTCATTGCGCTGGCTTAGGCCGTCGCGAAGGCTGCATCGCAGGCTGGTGCCAGGTGCAGCCTTCCGGGGCCGATCCGGATGGCGAAGGCCGTCGACAGCGACAGGCGTGAATGGTAACAACAACGGTACCATTGGATGAGGGTGATCCGATACGCCAGTCCCGATGGGCGCGATGCTTTCGCGAACTGGTTCGAGGACCTCGACGCGCAGGCTGCGGCGAAGGTCGTCATCGCGGTGACCCGTCTCGGGCTTGGGAACCACTCCAATGCGAAGGGCGTCGGTGGTGGCGTGCTCGAGCTCGGGATCGATTTCGGGCCGGGCTACCGGGTCTATTTCGCCAAGGATGGCCCGGATGTCGTCGTCCTCCTTGGCGGCGGGACGAAGAAGCGGCAAGGGCGCGACATCGAGGACGCGCATCGCCGTTGGCGCGAGTATCGGCTGCGCAGGAAGGGCGATGGATGAGATGGCGCTGACCCGTTCGTTCAAGGAGATCGTGAAGGCGCGTGTCGAGCGCGATCCCGCCTTCCGCGAGGCCCTGCTTGCGGAGGGCATAGACGCCCTGCTCCAAGGCGACGTGGATGTCGGCAAGACGATCCTGCGCGACTACATCAACGCGACGATCGGCTTCGAGGAACTCGCGCGAAGGACGGGGACGCCGCCCAAGAGCCTGATGCGCATGCTCGGCCCGCGCGGCAACCCGAACGCGCGCAACCTCTTCGCCATCCTGCATCGGCTGCAGGCCGATGCCGGGATCAGGCTGAGCGTGCGCCCGGGGCGCTGAGGCTGGTCCTCGTCCTATCCCCATTCCGCCCGGAACGTGGTCGGGACGAGCGCGACATGGGCGTCGAGTGGCGGGCGGAGCTCGAAGGCCTTCGGCCCGCGCGAGAAGTTCCAGAGGCGCAGCAGGCGCCAGTCCTCGCGATGCGTCTCCGCGACGCTGAGTTCGTTGCGCGTGATGAAGAAGGGCGTGCGGTCCCAGCCGTTGGTCGTCTTGACCTCCAGGAGGCGCTGGCGGCCATCGGGCTCGAAGCTGGCGATGTCGTAGCCCGCGCCGTCGCCTTCTTCCTGCGACACCCATCGCACCTTGCGGGCGAGGTCGTCGCGGCCGGCCCTGGCGAGCGCGCTGCGTTCATGCACGAAGACGAGCTCCTCTCCGGCCCTGCCGAGGACGCGGTTGCGCGCGTCGCGCCCCGCGGGATCGAAGCGTTGCAGGATCTGCGTGACCTCGCTGGTGGCCTTGCGTGGCGTCGTGGGCCGGTGCGCCGGCCCTTCGCCGATCCAGAGGCCCGGCCCTTCGCCGATCGTCGTGGTCGCCGCCGCCGGACCGGTCGCGCCGAGCCATGCGGGCTTCCGCTCGAACCAGGCGTGGTTCCTCGCCACCCAGCGCGCGACGGCATCGACGAGCGACGCCTGGAAGTTGAACGCGGGCTTGTAGCCGCGGATCCAGTCCTCGCCGAGGCCCTGCAGGACCGCGCTGATGTTCTGGTGCTTGAACTCGATCGAGGCGCGCTCGCGGCCGATGTGGTCGCGCAGGGCGCGGTTGTGCGCCGCCTTGTTGTAGCGCCGGCCCGAAAGCTCCGCGTCGAGCATCGCGAAATAATCCGCGACGATCGCGTCGTTCTCCTCGTCGGTCCAGGGGCCCGCGGCCATGGCGCCAGGCTATTCGCCCGGCGCCTGGCCGTCAGCAGCCTTCGGGCGCGCGCTCGCGCGCGCCCCGCCGCCCGTCAAGCGTAGCGGATCGTCAGGTCGCCGACGCCCTCGACATGGCCCTCGACCAGGTCGCCCGCGACGACCGGGCCGACGCCCTCGGGCGTGCCGGTGAAGACGAGGTCGCCGGGCTGCAGCTCGACCAGGCCGGAGAGGTAGGCCAGCGTCTCCGGCACGCTCCAGATCATGTCCGCGAGGTCGCCGGACTGCTTCGTCTTGCCGTTGACCTTCACCCAGATCGCGCCCTTCGACGGGTGGCCGATGCGCGCGGCGGGCTGGATGGCCGTGATCGGCGCGGAGCGGTCGAAGCCCTTGCCCATGTCCCAGGGCTTGCCGCCTGCCTTCGCGGCGTTCTGCAGGTCGCGCCGCGTCATGTCGAGGCCGGTGGCATAGCCGTAGACGAGGTCCATGACCCGGTCGGGCGGGACGTTCGCGCCGCCGCCCTTCAGCGCGACGACCAGCTCGATCTCGTGGTGCAGGTTCTTCGTCGCCTGCGGGTAGGGCAGGGTGGCACCTTCCATCACGATCGCGTCCGCCGGCTTCATGAAGAAGAACGGGTCCTCGCGCGTCGGGTCGCCGCCCATCTCGCGGGTATGCGCCGCGTAGTTGCGCCCGACGCAGTAGATGCGGCGCACCGGGAAGCGGCCGGACTCGCCCGCGACGGGGATCGAGGGAATGGACCAGGCGGGGATGACGGTCGACATGGCTTTCACGTGTCCGTGGCTCGTTGCGGGATGTCGGGCGCGGCCCCCGCGCCCCGGCCGCGCTTATGCCAGAACCAGCGTCCCGCCGCATTGACTTGCGGCCGGGCGGGGTACATGACGTCGCCGTGTTCTACCGGCCCGCATCGCCGCCGCGCTTCCTGCGCGCGCTGAGGTCGCGCGAATGGCGCGGGCTGCTGCTCGCCTTCGCGCTGCTCTCGGCCTGGGGACAGGCCCTCCTGCCCGCGGGCCATGCCGCCATCCCGCATGCTTCGGCGTCGCATGCCGCCCTCGCGGCGCTGCCCGCCATCGCCGGCGCCGCGCTCTGCGTGGCCG
>CANMWW010000106.1 GCA_947500965.1 Alphaproteobacteria bacterium | reverse complement strand
TGGCGGCGCGGGCAAGGCGCTGTCGGAATGGATGGAGGCGGGCGAGCCGCCGTTCGACCTCGGAGACGTCGACATCAGGCGCATGTTCCCCTTCCAGGGCAACCGCACCTACCTGTTCCACCGCGTGGCCGAGACGCTGGGGCTGCTCTACGCGGATCATTTCCCGCACCGGCACTACGAGAGCGCGCGCGGCGTGCGGCACACGCCACTGCACGAGCGGCTCGAGGCGCGCGGCGCCTGCTTCGGCGAGAGCGCCGGCTGGGAGCGCGCCTTCTGGTTCCTGCCGCCGGATGCCGCGGCGCGCGGCGAGAAGCCCGAGTACCGCTATTCCTGGAAGCGGCAGAACTGGTTCGGCTACGCGGCGGAGGAGCATCGCGCGGTGCGCGAGGGCGTCGGCCTCTTCGACCTCTCGCCCTTCGGCAAGATCCGCGTCGAGGGCCCGGACGCCGAGGCGGTGTTGCAGCGCGTCTGCGCCAACGACGTCGCGGTCGAGCCGGGGCGGATCGTCTACACGCAATGGCTGAACGGCCGCGGCGGGATCGAGGCCGACCTCACGGTGACGCGCCTCTCGGAGACGGAGTTCCTCGTCGTCACCGGTTCCGCGACCGTGCCGCGCGACCTGAACTGGCTGAGGCGCCATATCCCGGCCGACGCGCGCTGCGTCGCCACGGACGTCACGGCGGGGGAGGCCTGCATCGCCCTCATGGGGCCGCGGTCGCGCGAGCTGCTGGCGCCGCTCGTGGACGCCGACCTGTCGAACGCGGCCTTCCCCTTCGGCACGGCGCGGACGATCGAGGTCGGCATGGCGATGGCGCGCGCGCATCGCATCACCTACGTGGGCGAGCTCGGCTGGGAGCTCTACGTGCCATCGGACATGGCGCGGCACGTCTTCGACGTGGTCGCCGCGCGCGGCGATGCGATGGGGATGCGGCTCTGCGGCATGCATGTCCTCGACAGCTGCCGCATCGAGAAGGCCTATCGCCACCACGGCCACGACATCAGCTGCGAGGACCACGTGCTGGAGGCCGGGCTCGGCTTCGCCGTGAAGACGGGCAAGCAGGCGGGGCGCTTCGGCGACTTCGTCGGCCGCGCGGCGGTGCTCGAGCGCGCCGCGCAGGGCCTTCGCCGCCGGATGCTGCAGTTCCGGCTCGACGACCCGCAGCCGCTGCTCTTCCACAACGAGCCGATCCTGCGCGACGGGCGGATCGTCGGCCGCGTCACCTCCGGCGCCTATGGCCATCATCTCGGCGCCGCGATCGGCCTCGGCTACGTGCCGGTCGAGGCCGGCGAGGGCGAGGCGGAGCTGCTCGGCGCGCGCTGGGAGGTCGAGGTCGCCGGCACGCGCTTCGCCGCGCGCGCCAGCCTGCGGCCCATGCACGACCCGCGGTCGGAAAGGCCGCGCGCGTGACCCTCGCCGCGCAGGCAAGGCGCGCCATCGCGCTCGCGGGCGACCTGCCGACGGGGCTTTCCCCGCCCGGGCTCAGGACGATGTACGCGGCGCAGCGCGCGCGGCTGCAGCCGCCAAGGCCCGAGGTGGCGCGGGTCGAGGAACTCTCGATCCCCGGTCGCGACGGGCCGGTGGCGGCGCGGCTCTACGTGCCGCGCGACGATGGCGCCCCGCGCCCGCTGATGGTCTATCTCCATGGCGGCGGCTGGGTGGTCGGCAGCGTCGAGGGCTACGACACGACGTGCCGGCGCCTCGCGCTGAAGGCCGATTGCGTGGTCGTCTCGGTCGAGTACCGCCTTGCGCCGGAGCATCCCTTCCCGGCGGCGCTGCACGACGCGTGGGACGCGACGTCCTGGTGTGCGCGCGAGGCCGCGCGGCTGGGTGGGGACGCCGACCGGCTGGTCGTCGCGGGCGACAGTGCCGGCGGCACGCTCGCCGCGGTCGTCGCGCTGATGGCGCGCGACGCGGGTGCGCCGGCGATCGCGCTGCAGGTGCTCGTCTATCCCGTCGTCGACCTGGTGCGCGAGACGCATTCGCACGTGCGAAACGCCGAGGGCTACATGCTCACGACGGCGGCGCTGCGCTGGTTCTACGATTGCTACGTCCCCGATCGCGCGATGCGCGCGGACTGGCGCGCGTCGCCGCTGCTCTGCCCGACGCTGCGCGGCGTCGCGCCCGCGCTGGTGATCGCGGCCGAGCACGACCCGCTGGTCGACGAGGACGCCGCCTACGCCGATCGCCTGCGCGCAGAGGGCGTCGCGGTCGAGTACGCCTGCTTCGAGGGCATGCTGCACCCGTTCTTCACGCTGGGCGGGGTCATCGACGATGCCGCGCGCGCCGAGGACATGGTCGCCTCGGCGGTCGCGCGGCTCAGACCTCGCTGTCCGCCCGCACCGCGCGCAGGAAGCTGAGGGCGGAGAGCACGAGGACGCCGATCGCCGCCGCGAGCAGCGAGGCCGAGAGCGGGCGCTCGAGGAAGATCGACATGTCCCCGCCCGACATCTCGAGCGACTGGCGCAGCGTGCGTTCCATCAGCGGCGCGAGGACCAGGGTGAGGACCATCGGCGCGACCGGCAGGTCGAGCTTTCGAAACGCGTAGCCCACGACGCCGAAGAGGAGCATCACCCAGACGTCGAAGGCGCTGTTGTTGACGCTGTAGACGCCGATCACGCAGAAGGCGACCACGACGCAGGCGAGCACCGGGTAGGGGATCCGCAGCAGGCTCACCCAGAGCGGCACCAGCGGCAGGTTGAGGACCAGCAGCATGGCATTGCCGACGATCAGGCTCGCGATGACGGCCCAGGCGAAGGTCGCGTGCTCGGTGAACAGCGTCGGCCCGGGAACCAGCCCGTTGACCATGAAGGCGCCCATCAGCACGGCAATGGTCGGCGAGCTTGGTATGCCGAGCGTGAAGAGCGGGATCAGCGCCGCGTTGGCATAGGCGTTGTTCGCGGTCTCCGGCCCGGCGACGCCCTGGATCATGCCCGTTCCGAAGCGCTCGGGCGTCGGCGACAGCCTCTTCTCCACGGCGTAGGACAGGAAGGTCGGCACCATCGAGCCGAGGCCCGGGACGAGGCCGAGGAAGAAGCCGATGAAGGTCCCCCTCGCGACGGCGCCGGCGGAGTCCCGCGCGTCGCGGCGCGTGAGCCACAGGCTGCCGATGGCCGGCGCCGACATGGGCGCGGCGCGCCGCTCGACGTTCGAGAGCACCTCGCCGAGGCCGAAGAGCCCCATCACCACGGCGATGATCGATACGCCCTCGTAGAGCTCGCCGCGCCCGAAGGTGAAGCGCGCCGTGCCCATGACGGGATCGATCCCGACCTGCGCGACGAGCATGCCGAGGACCGCGGCGACGAGGGCACGGATCGCGGAGCGGCTCGCCAGCGCCGTCACCATGGCGAGCCCGACGGCGAGCAGCGCGAAGACCTCCGGCGGGCCGAAGCCGAGCGCGAGGCGGGTCAGGGGCAGGGCGACGAGGACGAGGCCGATCGTCGCGACGATGCCACCGACGAAGGATCCGATCGCGGCGATCGCCAGCGCGGGGCCCGCGCGACCGGTGCGCGCCATCGCGTAGCCGTCGATGCATGTCACGGCGGAGGCCGCCTCGCCCGGCGTGTTGGCGAGCACGGAGGTGATGGTGCCGCCATACATCGCGCCGTAGTAGATCGCCGCGAGCATGATGATCGCCCCCGTGGGGTCGAGCGCGCCGGCCAGCGGGATCAGCATGGCCGTGCCGGCCGCGGGGCCGATGCCCGGCAGCACGCCGATCAGCGTGCCCATCAGGCAGCCCGCGAAGGCGAAGGCGAGGTTGGCGGGCTGGAGCGCCGTGGCGAAGCCGCCGGCGAGCAGCCAGAGCGAGTCCATGCGAGGTCCCCTGCCTCAGTACCCGAGCCATCCCGCGGGAAGCGGGACGCCGAGCCATCGCGCGAAGACGAGATGCGCGCCGAAGCTCGCCGCGAGCGAGACAGGGAGGACGACCCGCATGTCGCGCAGGCCGAGCGCGGCCATCGTCGCGAGGCTCGCCACGAGCATCGCGGGCGCGAAGCCGATCCGCTCCATCGCTAGCGCGACGAAGGCCACGGCCCCGAGCATCGCGAGCACGCGCAGGGCGCCCGCCGCGCCGGGCAGTTCCTCGGGTGGCGGTTCGCCTGCCCCGGCGCGCGGCAGGAGCGCCCGCAGCAGCGTCGCGGCGCCGAGCAGCGCCAGCAGCAGGGCGAGCCAGCGCGGGAAGAAGCCCGGGCCAGGGCCGATCGAGGTGAAGTAGCGCATGCCCAGCGCGCCATGTCCGAAGAACGCGGCGATGGCGAGCAGCGCCGCGCCGAGGCCGAGGTCGCGCGCGCGGGCGGTCATCGGCGCGGGACCGCCGCGCGCGCCGCCATGCGGCGGCCGCCCCGCATCACTTCGCCTGCTGCTTGGCTGCCTCGATCAGCGGCTTGAACCTTGCGTCCACCGCATCCCAGAACCGCGCGTAGTCCTGCGCGTCGAGGTAGGTCACGGTATTCCCGAGCTCGAGCATGCGTGCCTTCAGCGCCGGGTCCTGGGTGATCGTGCGCATCGCCTGCGACAGGCGCTCGAGGATGGGACGCGGCGTCTGGACCGGGGCGGAGAGGCCGATGTCGGAGCCGATCGGCTCGATCGCGTGGCCGCTCTCCGCGGTCGTCTGCACGTCGGGCAGCAGCTCGCTGCGCGACTTGTCCATGACGCCGACGACGCGGACCGCGCCGGCCTTGTGCTGGACGAGCAACTCGCCGATCGAGTTGAAGCCGACGTCGATGTGCCCGCCCAGGAGCGCCTGCAGCTGGGGGCCACCGCCCTGGAAGTTCACCGTCGCCAGCCTCGTGCCCGTGCCGTTCTGGAACGCGATGCTCGCGAAATGGCCCGTCGACATGAAGCCGGTCGTGCCGCCTCGGACCTTTCCGGGATTCGCCTTCGCGGCCGCGACGATGTCGGCGATGGAGCGCCACGGGCTGTCGGCACGCACGACGATGCCGAAGGGCGCGCCGTAGTACATGGCGATCGGCGCGAGCGACTCGCGCCGGAAGGGCGAGCCGCGCTCGCTGTCGAGGTAGATGCTCGCGGCCGTGGGCAGCACGGACCAGACCAGCGTGTGCCCGTCGGGCCTGGCGTTCGCGGCCTCGGTGAGGCCGAGCTGCATCGAGGCGCCGGGGCGGTTGACGACCTCCACCGGCACGCCGAGCTCGCGCGCCAGCAGCGGCGCGGCGAGGCGCGCGGCGACGTCTGTGCCGCCGCCGGCCGTCGACGGAACGATGGTGACGATCGGGCGTCCCTTCGTCGGGTATTCCTGGGCCGAGGCCACGCGCGTCGCGCAGGCGGCGGTGGTCGCGATGGCCGCGCCAAGCGCGGAACGTCTGGTCAGCATGGTCGTCTCCTTGCGGTGCGTGTCGCGGGTCAGCGCGTCTCGCCGACCCTGCGGAACTTCTTCAGCGCGTTGAGGTCCTCCGGCACGGGCCGTCCCGGGAAGAGCGATGGCCACGCCGAGGCGGTCACCTCGCCGACATAGAGGTCGCCGAGGGAGTCGACGGCGATGCCGTGCGGCGAGGTGAACTGCGCAGGCCCGGTACCGGGGCCGTCGATCCCCTCGAGCCTTCCGACGCGGCGGCCATCCGCCGAGAGGATGCTGATCCTCGGGCCGAGATTGGGCGTGTCGCGGTTCACCGCGAGATAGGGGCCGATCTCGCCGACATAGCAGAGCGGGCAGGGCCCGGGCGTCATGAAGAGCGCGCTCGGCCGGTGCAGGTCATGCCACTGGGCGACGTGGCGCCCTTCGCCGTCGAAGACCTGGATGCGATGGTTCTCGCGGTCCGCGACGTAGACGAGGCCGTCGGCGTCGCAATGGATGTTGTGGGGCAGGTTGAACTGCCCGGGATCGGAGCCGGGGCTGCCCCAGGTCCGGAGCCAGCGCCCGTCGGGCGCGAACTTGTGGACCGCCGCGTTGCCGTAGCCGTCGGTGACGTAGATGTCGCCATTGGGCGCGAGAGCGGTGTGCGTGCAGCGGTTGAAGGGCTTGCAGCTCATCGCGCGCGCCGGCCTGTCGGGCACGCCGATGCGCATCAGCAGGCGGCCGTCCAGGGTGCACTTGCAGACGCTGTGCGAGCCCTCGTCGGTGCAGTAGATCGCGTCGTCGGGGCCGATATGGACGCCATGGGCGCGCCTGAAGAGGTCGCGGCCCCAGCTGGACAGGAAGTTGCCGTCGCGGTCGAGCACGACCATCGGGTCGGGCCCGCGGTTGAACACGAAGACGCGGTCGCGCCGGTCGATCGCGATGCCTGCCACCTCGCCCAGGCGCATGCCGGGCGGCAGCTTCGCCCAGCCCGGCACGGGCTCGTAGCGGAACCGGCCCTCGCCGAGTATCGCGCCCATCCATCCCCCTTCGCGGCCGCGCCGACCCCCGGGCCGTTGCGCGTCCGCCGCATTCTCCCGCGAAGTAGGCGGCCGCGGGGCGAGCCTGTCAATCGTCGCGGCGCGCGCCGCGCCCGCCCGTCAGGACCTCGTCCTGTCCCACCAGTCGCGCGCGCGGTACCAGGCGCCGACGAAGGGCAGCACCCATTCGGGGTCGCCCCGGTAGAAGGGCATGGTCGGGAAGGGGCGGCCGTCGAAGGCGTTGGCCGGCGCGTTCGAGCCGCCGACGATCTTCCGCGCGGTCTGGTAGCCGAGATAGCTCATCATCGCGACGCCGGAGCCGTTGCACGCCATCAGGTAGTGCATGCCCTGCTCCTGGCCCATGTGCGGCAGGAAGTCGAAGGCGAAGGCGACGTTGCCCGTCCAGGCATGCGTGACCTTCACGCCGCGCAGCTGCGGCCAGCGGTCGAGCATGTAGCCGTGCAGCACCGGCGCGCTCACCTCGGGCGGCACGCGGGTGAAGCGCGCGCGCCCGCCGAAGACCACGCGCCGCATGTCCGGCGACTGCCGGTAGTAGCAGAGCACGCGCTTGGTGTCGGACACGACGCGGTTCTTCGGGATCAGGCTGCGCACGAGGTCCTCGGGCAGCTCCTCCGTCGCGATGATGTGGCTCGCCACGGGCACGAGGCGCCGCCGCAGCGTCGGCGTGACGTCGGTCGTGTAGCCGTTGG
>CANMWW010000105.1 GCA_947500965.1 Alphaproteobacteria bacterium | reverse complement strand
CGGGTCGAGCTGCGCCACGCGCCGGAGCTGCATTTCGAGCTCGACCGGTCCTTCGACGAGGGCGCGCGGCTCGAGGCGCTGCTGCGCTCCGGGGCCGTGAAGCGCGACCTCGGCTGAGGCCGCGCGCGCGATGAAGCGCCGCGGCGACAGGCTCGACGGGTTCCTGGTCCTCGACAAGCCGGTCGGCCCGACCTCGACCCAGGCGCTGGGCCGCGCGCGTCGCGCCCTGGGCGCCGCCAAGGCCGGGCATTGCGGCACGCTCGACCCGCTGGCCTCCGGCGTCCTGGTCATCGCCTTCGGCGAGGCGACCAAGCTGGTCGACCACGTCATGGACGGGGCGAAGCGCTACGCCTTCGAGGTCGCCTGGGGCGAGGAGCGCAGCACCGACGACCTGGAGGGCGAGGTCGTCGCGCGCTCGGACACCCGCCCGGACCACGCCGCGATCCTGGCCGCGCTGCCGGCCTTCCTCGGCGAGATCGAGCAGGTCCCGCCGCCCTATTCGGCCATCAAGCAGGACGGCGTGCCGGCCTATCGTCGCGCCCGGGCGGGCGAGGACTTCTCCCTGCCGGCACGGCGGGTACGCATCGATGCCCTTGAACTGGTTGACATGATCTCGCCCGACCGCGCGCGCTTCGAGGTCGCCTGCGGCAAGGGGACCTATGTCCGCTCGCTCGGCCGCGACCTCGCGCGGCGGCTGGGAACGCGCGGCCACCTCGTGGCGTTGAGGCGGCTGGAGGTCGGGCCCTTCGACCTGCCCCGGGGGATTTCTCTGGAAACCCTGGAGGCCCCGGGCTACAAGCCCCGCGCTCACCTGCTACCGGTCGAGACCGCGCTGGACGACATCCCGGCGCTGGCCGTGACCGGGGCCGAGGCCGATGCCGTCAGGCACGGCCGGGCCGTGCAGCTGCCGCGCGCAGCCCTCCAGCTGTCCGCCCTGCCCCCGGGCCGCGTCGTCGCGGTCCTCGAGGCCGGGACCCTCGTCGCGCTCGCGCGCATCGAGGACGGGCAGGCGAGGCCACTGCGCGTGTTCAACCGCAACACCTGAAGGAGGCTCTGGCGATGTCGATCACCCCGGAACGCAAGAACGAGATCGTGAAGCTCTACGCCCAGAAGGAGGGCGACACCGGTTCTCCGGAAGTGCAGGTCGCCCTGCTCTCCGAGCGCATCAAGAACCTGAGCGAGCATCTCGGCACCCACGCCAAGGATTTCCACTCGCGCCGCGGCCTGCTGATGATGGTCGGCCAGCGGCGCCGGCTTCTCGACTACCTGAAGCGCGTCGACGTGACGCGCTACGAGAAGCTCGTCGACCGGCTCGAGCTGCGCCGCTGAGGCGCGCGAAGGCCGGCAACGGGGCGGCATGCGCCGCGCGCGAAGGATCGGAAAAGTCGACAGCCTCGCGCGCTTCCGCCCCGCAGCACACGGCCCGAGGGGGACCTGCCTACGCCCCCGCGGGCCCAGTCCGATGAAGTCTGTCGCTGATCGAGGCGAAGGGTCCCAGGGCGCCATCCGGGCGCCCGTCCTTCGCCGCGCGCGCGTGAAGGCACGTCGCGCGTCCCGTCCGTAGGTCGGAAGGAACCAAACATGTTCGACATCTATCGCAAGGAACTGGTCTGGGGCGGGCGCAAGCTCGTGCTCGAGACCGGCAAGATCGCCCGCCAGGCCGACGGCGCCGTCGTCGCCCGCTACGGCGACACGGTCGTGCTCGCCACGGTCGTCTATGCCAAGGCCCCGAAGCCCGGCATCGACTTCTTCCCGCTCACCGTGCACTACCAGGAGAAGACCTTCGCCGCGGGCAAGATCCCCGGCGGCTTCTTCAAGCGCGAGGGCCGCCCGACGGAGAAGGAGGTCCTGACCTCCCGCCTGATCGACCGCCCGATCCGCCCGCTCTTCGCCGACGGCTTTCGCAACGAGGTGCAGGTGATCTGCACCGTGCTGAGCCACGACCTCGAGAACGACCCCGACGTCGTCGCGATGGTCGCGGCCTCGGCCGCGCTCACCATCTCCGGCGTGCCCTTCCTGGGCCCGATCGGCGCGGCGCGCGTCGGCTACATCGACGGCGAGTACAAGCTCAACCCGCAGATGGACGAGGCGTCCTCCTCGTCGCTCGACCTCGTGGTCGCCGGCACGCAGGACGGCGTCCTGATGGTCGAGTCCGAGGCCAAGGAGCTCTCGGAGGAGGTCATGCTCGGCGCGGTCATGTTCGGCCACCGCGAGTTCCAGCCGGTGATCGACGCGATCATCAGCCTCGCCGAGCGCTGCGCCAAGGAGCCGTTCCAGGTCCCCGCCCCGGCCCCCGAGGTCGCGAGCGTGACCGCGGCGCTGAAGGCGGCGCTGCGCGGCGAGCTGGCCCAGGCCTATCGCATCGTCGCCAAGGGCGAGCGCCATGACGCCGTCGGCGCGGTGAAGAAGAAGGCGCTGGCGATGTCCGCGGACAAGCCCGCCGAGCTCGCGGTCGTCCCGGGCGTGTTCAAGGAGCTGGAGGCGGAGATCGTCCGCCTCAACATCCTCGAGACCGGCCGGCGCATCGACGGGCGCGACACGCGCACCGTCCGCCCGATCGTGACCGAGGTCGGCATCCTGCCGCGCGCCCATGGCTCGGCGCTGTTCACCCGCGGCGAGACCCAGGCGCTGGTGACGGCGACGCTGGGCACCGGCGACGACGAGCAGATCATCGACGCGCTCGAGGGCGAGTACCGCGAGCACTTCCTGCTCCACTACAACTTCCCTCCGTACTCGGTCGGCGAGACCGGGCGCATGGGCTCCCCGGGCCGCCGCGAGGTCGGGCACGGCAAGCTCGCCTGGCGTGCGGTGCACCCGCTGCTCCCGGCGAAGGACAAGTTCCCGTACACGCTGCGCGTCGTGTCCGAGATCACCGAGTCCAACGGCTCGTCCTCGATGGCCACGGTCTGTGGCGCGTCGCTGGCGCTGATGGACGCGGGCGTGCCGCTGGCGCGCCCCGTGGCCGGCATCGCCATGGGCCTCATCAAGGAGGACCAGGGCGTCGCGGTGCTCTCCGACATCCTCGGCGACGAGGACCATCTCGGCGACATGGACTTCAAGGTCGCCGGCACCGAGGTCGGCGTGACCTCGCTGCAGATGGACCTCAAGATCACCTCGATCAACGAGGCGATCATGAAGACCGCGCTGGGCCAGGCGCGCGACGGCCGCCTGCACATCCTCGGCGAGATGGCCAAGGGCCTGGCGGAGGCGCGCGGCGAGGTCAGCCGCAACGCGCCGCGGATCACGACCTTCACGATCCCGAAGGAGAAGATCCGCGAGGTCATCGGGACCGGCGGCAAGGTGATCCGCGAGATCACCGAGGTCACCGGCTGCAAGATCGACATCGAGGACGACGGCACGATCAAGGTCGCCTCGGCCGATGGCGAAAAGGCGAAGCAGGCGATCGACTGGATCAAGGGCATCGTCGCTGAGCCCGAGATGGGCGCGGTCTATACTGGCAAGGTCGTCAAGACGATGGATTTCGGCGCCTTCGTCAACTTCATGGGCAGCCGCGACGGTCTGGTCCATATCTCGGAGCTGGCTCCGCGCCGCGTCGAGAAGACCACCGACATCGTCAAGATCGGCGACCAGGTGAAGGTCAAGCTGATCGGCTTCGACGACCGCGGCAAGGTCAAGCTGTCGATGAAGCGCGTCGACCAGGCGACCGGCGAGGACATCTCGGCGCAGTTCGACAAGCCGCGCGAGCCGAGGTCGGACTCGTCGGCGGACTGAGCGCCGGGTCCTCGCGAGGGGAATGGCCGCGGGGCCGGGGCGAAAGCCCCGGCCCCGTTTCCATTTGGCGGCGACTGAGGCAGCATCCCCGTCCCATGGCACGCATCCCCCACCGCTACGCGCATGTCGTCACGGCGCTGCTCCTGTCCGGCCTCATGTCCTGCATGGTCTCCGGCATCTCGACGCTGCGCTCGATCGGCTTCGCCGACATCCTCCTCGCCAAGTGGATGACGAACTGGGCGTGGTCCTGGAGCGTCGCCTTCCCCGCCGTCCTGGTCGTGCTGCCGGTCGTGCGCGCGATCGTCGCGCGCATCGTCGCGCCCCCGCCCGCGAGGCCGAGCCCATGAACCCGATCTTCGCCGGGCTGCCGGTCAGCATCTTCGAGGAGATGTCGGCGCTGGCGCGCGAGCACCAGGCCATCAACCTGGGCCAGGGCTTCCCCGACGACCCAGGCCCCGAGGACGTGCGCCGCAAGGCCGCCGAGGCCGTCGTCTCCGGCTGGAACCAGTACCCGCCGATGCTCGGCCTGCCCGAGCTGCGCCAGGCCGTGGCGCGCCACTACCTCGACCACCAGGGGCTCGAGGTCGATGCGGCGAGCGAGGTGATGGTGACGTCCGGCGCCACCGAGGCGCTGGCCGGCGCGCTGCTGGCGCTGGTCGAGCCCGGCGACGAGGTCGTGCTCTTCGAGCCCGCCTACGACGCCTACCTGCCGCTGGTGCGCCGCGCCGGCGGCGTGCCGCGCTTCGTCAAGCTCGCGCCGCCGGACTGGCGCTTCACCGCCGCGCAGCTCGCCGAGGCGATCACGCCGCGCACGCGCGTGGTGCTGCTCAACAACCCGCAGAACCCCTCGGGCGCGGTCTACGGGCCGGCCGAGCTCCAGCTCCTCGCCGACGCGACCGCCGGCACGCGCGCGATCGTCGTCGCCGACGAGGTCTGGGAGCACGTGGTCTTCGACGGCCGGCGCCACACCTCGGTGCTCGCCATCCCCGACCTGCGCGCGCGCAGCGTCAAGATCGGCTCGGCGGGCAAGATCTTCTGCCTGACCGGCTGGAAGGTCGGCTTCGTCGTCGCCGCGCCCGAGCTGCTCAAGGTCCTCGCCAAGGCGCACCAGTACATCACCTTCACCACGCCGCCGAACCTGCAGGCCGCCGTCGCCTACGGGCTCGGCAAGCCGGCCGCGCATTTCGACGCGATGCGCGGCGACCTGCAGGCGCGGCGCGACCGCCTGGCGCGGAGCCTGGGCGCAGCGGGGCTCGCCGCGCTGCCGACGGAGGGCACGTATTTCCTGAACGTCGACCTGGCGCCGATGGGGCTGCGCGACGACGCCGCGTTCTGCCGCCGCCTGGTGGCGGAGGCCGGCGTCGCGGCGATCCCCGTCTCGGCCTTCTATGCCGACGCGAGCATGCGCAGCGTGGTGCGCTTCTGCTTCGCGAAGAACGACGCCACGCTCGACGGCGCGGCCGCGCGGCTGGCCGAGGCCGCGCCGCGCCTCGCGCGCTGAGCGCCGGGCGCCGGGCGCGCGCTCAGTTCTTCAGGCAGTAGTCGCCGCTGGTGTGGTAGCCCGACGGGCAGGAGCCGGCCTTGGGCACCGCGGGCTTCGCGTTCGCGCTGCTCGCGAGGCAGTAGTCGCCGCTGGTGTGGTAGCCCGACGGGCAGGAGCCGGTCTTGGGCACGGCGGGACGCGCATTCGCCGACGACGGCGTGCAGTAGTTGCCGCTGGTGTGGTAGCCCGACGGGCAGGACCCCGACTTGGGCAGCGGAACCTGCGCCGCGGCGAGGCCGGCGGCCAGCGCCAGGGCGATCGCGGCCAGCGCCGCGGTGGCATGCTTCGACGTCATCAGGTCCCTCCTTCGCTTGCCCGGTCCAACGCGCCGGGCTCCCCGGCAATTCCCGGCCTCGCGCCTCAGCGGTAGTTGCCGCCGCGCTTCGCGGGCTTCGCCGCCTTGCCCTTGCCGCGGGCGGGCTTGCGCGCGCCGCCGCCGCGCCTCTTCCCTCCGCCCGCGCCGGCGAGGATCGAGAGCATGCCCTCGCCATTCGCGCGCCAGGCGGCGTTGAGGATCGTGACGTCCCAGCCGATGCAGAAATGCCGCACGCCCATCTCGAGGAAGCGCGCGGCCTGCGACGGCTCGGAGATCTCCGCGCGCGGATGGATGCCGCGGGCGAGCGCGGCCTCGATGGTCCGGCGCTCGGCGGCGCGCACCTCGGGGTGGCTCCAGTCGCCGGTGCGCCCGATGCTCATCGCGTAGTCGGCCGGGCCGAACTGGACCATGTCGATGCCGGGGACGGAGAGGATCGCCTCGATGTCCTCCACGCACTGGCGCTTCTCGACCATGATCGCGACCACGACGTCGTCCAGCGCCTTGACGAAGGCAGGCGAGCCCGCGTCGCGCATCGTGCCGACGTCGCGGCGCATGCCGACGCCGTGCAGGCCGCCGGAGCGCGGCTCCTCGGCGCGCACGGCGCGCACGCAGGCGCGCGCGTCCTCGACCGTGCGCACGTCGGCGAAGAGCGCGGACTGGAAGCCCGAGCCGATCGAGCGCATCGCCTGGTGCGTCCACTGCGTCTGCTCGTGCTTCATCATCCCGCCCAGGCCCGCGAGCTCCAGCGCGCGGCCCAGGTTGTCGAGGTCGTGCAGGTCGAAGGGCGCGTACTCGGCCGTGAACTCGACATAGTCGTAGTGGCCGGCCTGCCCGATCAGCTCGACCAGCGTCGGCCAGCAGGACAGCAGGTGGGTGCCCAGCGTCGGCTCCCCGGCGTCGAGCTTCTCGCGCAGCCTGTTGCGTCGCATGGCGGCCTCCTCCCCTTGCAGGACGCGCATCCTCGCATGGGCGGCGGCGGTCCCGCCATGCGCGCCGCGCGCGGCCACCGGTGCGCGGCACGGGATTGTGCGGCGGCGCGCCCCGTCGCAGCATGCGACCCGCTGCAGACGGGAGACGGCCATGGAAAGCTTCGACATCGCGGTCATCGGCGCGGGCATCGCCGGCGCATCGGCGGCCTGGGCGATGGCCGCGCGGCACAGGGTCGTGCTGCTCGAGCGCGAGGCGCAGGCCGGCTACCACACCTCGGGCCGCTCGGCGGCGCTCTTCTCCGAGACCTATGGCAACGCGACGGTGCGCGGGCTCTCCGTCGCCAGCCGCGACTTCCTCATGTCGCCGCCCGAGGGGTTCTCGGAGCACGCGCTGCTCGCGCCACGCGGCGTGATGTTCGTCGGCACCGAGGGCCAGCAGGCGCTGCTCGCCGGCATCGCCGAGGATGGCGCGCGCCTCGTGCCGAGCGTGCGCGAGATCCCCGTGGCGGAGGCGCTGGCGCGCGTGCCGTCGCTGCGCCGCGACTG
>CANMWW010000104.1 GCA_947500965.1 Alphaproteobacteria bacterium | reverse complement strand
GGCTCTCGCGTCGCGCAGTCGATCCGCGCGAGGTCGGCGCCCGCCTCCTCGAGCGCGCGCAGCGTGGCGATGGTCGCGGCCACCGCCCCGGGCGCCGCCGGGTCCGGGCGCAGCGCGGCCTCGATCGCGACGGGCGCGCCGGCGCCGATGCGCACGCCGCCGATCCACGCCGCGCGGCTGGCGCGGCGCCGCGCGCGCGCGGCGGGCCCGGCCGGGTCCGTCACGACGCCGCGCGGGCGCGCGCGCCCGGGATGACGGCTGCGAACAAAAGTCCTAGCATCGGAACAAATATACCGCATGCGGCCCGGGAGGCCCGCCCTTGGAAGAGCAGTTCCGCGTGGTCCAGGTCTCGGACACGCATCTCAGCCACCGCCATCCGCATTTCCTCGCCAACTGGCGCCGCTTCGCCGCCGCGATCGCGGAGGCGCCGCCGCGCCTCGTCGTCAACACCGGCGATGCCAGCCTCGCCGGCGCGCGCCACCGCGAGGACCTGGTCGCGGCGGCCGAACTGCACGCGGCGCTGCCCTGTGCATGGCGCATCGTACCGGGAAACCACGACGCCGGCGACCACCCGGCCCTGTGCGACGGCTCGGGACGGCGGCTGCCGGCGACGCGCGAGCGCCTCGCCGCCTTCCGCGCGACGCTCGGGCCCGACCGCTTCCTCGAGGACATCGGCGGCTGGCGCCTGCTCGGCATCAACGGGATGCTGCTCGGCAGCGGCCTGCCGGAGGAGGAGGAGCAGTTCGCCTGGCTGGAGGCGGCGCGGGCCGGCGCCGGGGACCGGCTCCTCGCGCTCTTCCTCCACAAGCCGCCCTTCCTGTCCGATCCCGCGGAGCCCGGGCCGGTCTACTGGTCGGTCGACCCGCGCGCGCGTGCGCGGCTGATGGGCCTGCTCGACGATGCGCGCCTGCGCCTCGTCGGCTGCGGGCACCTGCACGAGCATTTCGCGCGGCGGCACGGCGCGGCGGAGATCCGCTGCTGCCCGTCCCTGGCCTTCGTCGCCTCGCCGGCGCTCCAGCCCGAGGCCGCTGGCGGCGCGCGCGAGACCGGCTGGCTCGAGCACGTCTTCACGCGCGACGGCGTCGCCACGCGCGTGGTGACGGCGGGCCTCTCGCGCACGCTGCTCGACGACGTGGTCGACGAGGTCTATCCCGAGCGCCGGCGCTGAGCGGCCGCGCTCCTCCGCCTCACTCCGTCGTGCGGCCGTCGAAATGGGCCTCGTGCGCGCGGGCCTCGGCCTTCGTGCGATGGAGCGTGCCGTCGACGTGCTCGGGAGGGCCGTAGAGCGTGTAGAGGTGGAGCGGCGCGTCGCCGGTGTTCGCGACGTTGTGCCGCGCGCCCGCCGGCACGACGATGGCATCGTCGTCGGCGACGTCGGTGCGCACGCCGTCGATCCAGACCGCGCCCCGCCCCTTCTCCACGCGGAAGAACTGGTCGCGGTCGTCGTGGACCTCCTCGCCGATCTCCTCGCCGGGCTGCAGCGCCATCAGGACGAGCTGCAGGTTGCGGCCGGTGTAGAGCACGCGGCGGAAATGCGTGTTCGCGACCGTCAAGGCCTCGATGTCGCCGATGAAGCCCTTCATTGCGTCCTCCTTCGCGCGATGTGGCGGCGCGCTCAACCGCCCGGGATGATCCAGCCGTCGCGGAGCTCGAGCGAGACCCGCGCCCCAGGCTCGAGGGCGAAGGGCTCCGGCGCCACGAGGCGCAGCGTCGCAGCGGGCGCGGCGTCGGGCGCGGCCTCGAGCGCGAAGGAGCCGCCGCGATAGGTGACGCGGCGCAGCGTCGCGTGCCCGGCGCCGGGCGCGGCCGGCGCGAAGCCGATGTCGTCGGGCCGCAGGCAGGCGGCGGCGGCCCGGCGCGGCGCCTCGCCCGGCGCGGCGCGCAGCACGCAGTCGATGCCCAGCACGCGCGCGCGCGCGCGGCCCGCCTCGGTGGCGGAGAGCACGTCGCAGTCGAGCACGCTCGCCTGGCCGATGAACTCCGCGACCATGCGCGTCGCCGGCTCGCGGTAGAGGCGCGAGGGCGGCGCGAGCTGCACCAGCCGTCCCTGCGACATCACCGCCACGCGGTCGGCGAGGGCCATCGCCTCGGCCTGGTCGTGGGTGATGTAGAGCATCGTGGTGCCGGTGCGGCGATGGTACTCGTCGAACTCGCGCTGCATCGCGCCGCGCAGGTGGGTGTCGAGGTTGGCGAGCGGCTCGTCGAGCAGCACGAGCGAGGGCTCCATCACCAGGCAGCGCGCGAGCGCCACGCGCTGGCGCTGGCCGCCGCTGAGGTCGGCGGGGCGGCGCGCGCCAAGTCCCGAGAGCCCGACCGTCTCGAGCGCCTGGTCGACGCGCCGGCGCATCTCGCCATCTGCCACGCCGGCGACGCGCAGCGGGTAGGCGACGTTGCCGGCCACGTCCATGTGCGGCCACAGCGCGTAGCTCTGGAACACGACGCCCACGCGCCGGTCCTCGGGCGGGACATGCAGGCCCGGGCCTGACATCGCGCGGCCGCCGATCGAGATCGTGCCGCCGCCCAGCCGCTCGAAGCCGGCGACGAGGCGCAGGATCGTCGTCTTGCCGCAGCCGGACGGGCCGAGAACGGCGATGAACTCGCCGTCGGCGACGTCGAGCGTCACGCCGTCGACCACCGGCGGGCCGCCGAAGTCCTTGGTCGCGCGATCAAGCTTCAGTCCCGCCACGGCACGACTCCCTTCGGCATGCGACGCCCGGCCAGCGAGGTCGCGGCCATGATGGCGATGGTGACGACGACGCTGAGCCCGGCCAGCGCCGCCGCGTAGGTCGAATCCCCGCCCTGCTCGAGGCTGAACACGGCGACGCCGAGCGTCTCGGCGCCCGAGGACCAGAGCAGCGCCGAGACCGTCAGCTCGTTGAAGGCTGTGAGGAACACGATCAGCGCCCCCGCCGCCGCCGCGGGCGCCACCATCGGCAGCGCGATCGTGCGCTGGCGGAAGGCGAAGCGCGCGCCGGCCATCTGCGCCGCCTCCTCGTAGGAGCGGTCGAGCTGCTGGTAGGCGCCGACGACCGGGCGCAGCACCAGGATCAGGAAGCGCATCAGGTAGGCGACGAGGATGATCCAGACGGTGTTGTAGAGGCCCAGGCCGATCAGCGGCAGCGGCTTCAGGAAGAGCAGGATGCAGGCGATGGCGAGCACGACGCCCGGCAGCGCGTAGGGCAGCTCGGCCGCGAAGGCGAGCGCCCCCAGCAGACTGCCGCCGCGGCGCGCCATGAACCAGCCCAGCGGCAGGGACAGCGCGACCAGCGCCAGCGCCGCGCCGGCGGAGAGCAGGAAGCTGTTCACGAAGGCGCGCTGCGTCGGCCCATGGTCGAAGATGACGAAGCGGTAGTTCTCGAGCGTCGCGTTGGCGGCCGTGAGCTTCACGCCATAGGCCGGAACCAGCGAGGTGAGCGCCATCGCCAGCATCGGCAGCACGAAGGTGAAGAGGACGAGGCCCCAGGCCAGCGCCTCGGCGGCCGTTCGCCAGCGCCCGAGCTCGAAGCGCGGCGGGTCGGCCGAGGTGCCCGCGATGCGGTAGTCGGCGCGCGCCAGGAGCCGCGCCTGCAGCCAGATGCCGACGAGGACGATGAGGCCGATGAGGACCGAGAGCGTGGCGACGTCGGAGAGCACGCGCGGGCCGAGGCCCGCGAGGCGCTGGTAGATCAGCGTCGTCAGGACCGTGTAGCCGCCGGGGATGCCGAGCAGCGCCGGGATGCCGAAGTTCCCGACGCAGGACACCATCGTCAGCATCACGCCCGCGACCAGCGACGGCATCATGATCGGCACGATGATGGTCGCGACGACGCGCAGCGGCGAGGCGCCGGTGGCGAGCGCGGCCTCCACGAAGTCGCGCGGAAGGCGGCGCAGCCCCGCGCGCAGCGTCAGGAAGACGAGCGGCGCGTAGTGCACGCCGAGCAGCAGGACGATGCCCTCGCCCGAGTAGAGCGGATTGCGCGAGCCCAGGGGCGGCGCGAGGTCGAGCATCTTGAGCAGCGGGCTCGCCGGCCCGAAGACCTGCAGCCAGGCGATCGCCGTCACCTGCGGCGGGATCATCAGCGGCAGCACGAAGCCGAAGACCAGGAGCGGCCGCGCGCGCACGTCGGTGAGCGCGGCCAGCAGCGCCATGACGCAGCCGATGGCGGCGGCGAGCAGCGTGCCGCCGAGCGTCGTCTCGAGCGTGCGGCGCGCGGCGTTCCAGGTCGCGGGCTGCGAGAGCACCGCGACCGCCGGCCCGCCGCCCGCCGACGGGAAGGCGGATTCGAGCAGGAGCCGCAGGACGGGCGCGACGGCGAGGACGGCCGTGACCGCGACGAGCGCGGCCAGCAGCCAGTCCTCGCGACCGCGGCCCTGCGCCGCGCCCATGCCCGCCGACCGGCCCGGGCCCGGGTGCTACTGGCCGAAGCTGTCGGCGAAGCGCTTCTTGTCGGCCTCGATCGTCGCGAGCAGGCCCGCCATGTCCATCGGCATGATCCTGAGCGAGTCGACGCTCGGGTAGCCGGCCGGCGGCGCCACCTTGCGATGCGCCGGCAGGTAGCCCTGGCCGACGGCGAGCTTCTGCCCCTCCTCGGAGATGAGGAAGTCGACGAAGGCCTTGGCGGCCTTCTGGTTGCGCGCGGTGCGCAGGATGGCGACCGGCTCGGTGACGGCGGTGAGGCCCTCGGCCGGGATCACGAACTCGACGGGCGAGCCCTTCTGCTTGGCGTTGAGCGCCATGAAGTCGACGAGGATGCCATAGGCCTTCTCGCCGCTCGCCACCGAGCGCAGCACCGCGCCGTTGCCGCGCACGGCCGTGGCCTGGTTGCCCTTCATCAGCGCCTCGACGTAGCTCCAGCCGAAATCCGGCCGCGCGGCGAAGGTGCTCACGGTGATCGCCGCGGCGCCCGAGTAGAGCGGGCTCGGCATCACGAGCTGGCCGCGGTACTTCGGGTCGGCGAGGTCCTTCCACGACGCCGGACGCTCCTTCGCCCCGGTGTTGTAGACGATGCCGGAGGTGATCAGCTTGGTGCCGAAATAGGTGCGGTCGCGGTCATAGGCCTCGGCCGGGAGGTTCGCGACGTCGGCCTCGGGATGGGCGAGCAGCCGGTTCTCCTTCTTGAGGAGCTCGAGGCTGATGCTGTCGGCGACCAGCAGCACGTCGGGCTTCGGGTCGCCGGCGGCGATCTCGGCCATCAGCTTGTTCATGATCTCGGTCGTGCCCGAGCGGAAGATCTCGACCTTCACGCCGGGATTGCGGCGCGAGAAGGCGGCGGACGTCTCGGCCGCGTCCTTGTCGGGCTGCGAGGTGTAGAGCACCAGGGTCTGTGCCGACGCGGCGGTCCAGCCGGCCAGCAGGGCCGCGGCGGCGGAGAGCAGCGCGGTCTTGAGCGTCTTCGTCTTCAGGGCCATGGGTCGGGTCTCCCTTCATGTCCGCCTCGCGGGGCGCGGGCGGGGCTTGCTTGTGCCGGCTGCATGTTGCGCCGGGATGACGGTCCGCCCGCGCCGGGACGCGGGCGAGGCGGCGGCAGATATGGTAGAGGACGCCGGCCGCGATCAAGGACCATCGGACGGAAGGCGCAGGGGTGGGCGACGCCAACGAAGAGCAGATGCGCGCGCGGGTCGCGTGGCTGTACCACGTCGAGGGCCTGACCCAGGCCCAGATCGCGCGGCGCCTGGGCCAGAACCGCGTGCGCGTGCTGCGCATGCTGGCCGCGAGCCGCGAGGACGGGACCGTGCAGGTCCGCATCAACTCGCGCCTCGCGGACTGCGTGGCGGCGGAGCGCAGGCTGGAGAAGGAATTCGGCCTCGAGGAGGCGATCGTCGTGCCGGGCCCGGCCAACCCGGCGCTGGTCGCCGATTCGGTCGGCGGCGCGCTCGGCGCGTGGCTCGGCGACAGGCTGCGCGGCGGACAGACGATCGGCACCGGCTGGGGCCGCACCCTGCTCGCCTCGCTGCGCGCCATCGCCGCGCCGCGCGGGCGCAGGCGCAACACCGTCGTCTCGCTGCTCGGCAGCCTCACGCGCGCCCACCCGGCGAGCCCGTTCGAGTTCGCGTGGCGGCTGTCCAGCGTGCTCGCCGCCGACTGCTACTACGTCGCCGCGCCGGTCTACACCTCCGACGCCGCGACCCGCGATTCGCTGATGGCGCAGCGCGGCATCCGCGAGCTCTTCGAGCGCGCGGCGCGCGCCGACCTGGCGCTGGTCAGCGTCGGCGCGACGACGCCGGGCTCGACGATCCCCGACCTCGGCCTGCTCGAGCCGGGCGAGCTCGCCGCGCTGCGGCGCGCGGGCGCGGTGGGAGACCTGCTCGGCCACTACCTCGACGCGGACGGGCGCGTCGTCGACCATCCGCTGAACCAGCGCGTGATGGCGCTCGCGCCCGCGAAGCTGGCGCGGCTGCCGCATGTCGTACTCGCCTCGGGCGGCGTGGAGAAGGCCGCCGCGATCCGCGCCGCCCTCAAGGTCACGCGCGCGCGCACCCTGGTCACCGACCTGCGCGCGGCGCGGCGCCTGCTCGAGGGCTGACGCGCCAGGCATCTAGAGCGCGAGCCAGGGCGCCGCCACGAAGTCGCGCAGCCGCGACAGGAAACGCATCGCCTCCGCGGGATCGAGCGCCTCGCGGTCCGCCGCGAGCGTGAAGGTCGCGTGGCGGTCGCGGCCGACGAGGCCGAAGGCGAGGATCGGCGCTCCGCCCCGGAGCGGCGCGGCGGCATGGTCCTCGATGCCGAGCCGCCCGACATTCGCAAGCACGAGCGCGGGGCGCGGCGCGTCCGCCTCGCCATCGTCGCCCGCGGCCGCGCGGCGCGCGAGTTCCGCCGCGACCCACTCCGCGCGCCGCCCCTGGAGACCGGCGAGCAGAGCGAGGCGCGTGCCGCCCTCGCGCGCGAGGGCGACGGCGACATCGACCCGGCCACCCGCCGGGGCGAGCAGCGCGGGATGCCCGGGCAGCACCGCGCCGAGCAGGCGCAGCAGCAGCGCGGTCGGGCCGGGCGGCGCGGGTCGCGGGCGCGAAGCGGCGATGCGCGCGCGCAGGTCGAGGAGCGCGCCCAGGTCGGCGCGGATGCTGGAGTGGAAGGCAGCGACCGGCGCGGCGGCGAGGGGCGCCACGGCGCGCGTCGACGCGGCGTCGCGGGC
>CANMWW010000103.1 GCA_947500965.1 Alphaproteobacteria bacterium | reverse complement strand
TCGGCGCCGGCCGCGACGATGGCGGCCATGCCATGCGCGCGCGCCGCGGCGGCGTGGAACCTGCACATGGCGCGGGCCGCCGCGGCGCCCGGCGCGATGGCGGCCCGTGCCGCGACCCCGGCGCGGGCGAGGGACCGCATCGTCGAGCCGCGCAGGCCTTCCTCGCCGCCGAAGAGATGCGCCACGCCCGTCACGTCGAGGAGCAATCCGTCCTCGCCGTCGAGCGCGACATGCGGCGCGCGCGATCCCGCCCAGCGCGCGATGCGGAGCAGGAAGCGGCGATCGGCCTCGCGGTCCCGCGCGACGGCGTCGAGCGCGGGCTCGATGGCCCGCGCGTCGGCCAGCGTCATGCCCGGAGACAGTCCCGCCGCCTGCGCCCTGCCGTCGACGGCGACCAGCCGCGCGGTCCTCCCCTCGTGGGCGAAGACGACGCGCGGCCCGCGCGACGCCGCCGCGTCGGCGGCCCCCTCATCGCGCGCGAGCCTGTCGAGCGGCAGGAAGGGGAACCAGAGGCACAGGATCCGCCTCCCCGGCGCTGGCGCGGGACGGAATTCGTCTTCCCTGGTCTGCATCCCCCGTCTTCCCCGCGAAGGCCACGGCGTCCTGCTGGTCGCCATCGGCGAGGCGCAGGCCCCGCGAGCCGCATTCGAGCGTCCATGTCCCCGAGGACGCGCCGGGGCCGCGCCTCAGCTCGACGCGCCAGCACGGCGCGCCCGGGCCGATCGCGAGGGCCAGGCCGCGATCCCCGGGCGGCGTCGCATCCTCGGCGCCCGCGATGCGCGGCGCGCTGCGCGCCGATGCGACCCGCCAGCGGCTGCGCGCGGCGCTGGGGGAGGCGGGCGTCCGGCCCTGGACCAGGAGCAGGCCGGTCGTCCCCGATCCGGCCGCCAGCTGCAGGCGGCGCGACGCCACGAAGCCGGGATCGTCCAGTTCCGCGAGCACGGCGCAAAGCACGCCCGATCGCAGCGCCTCCTCGAAGGCCCAGGCGCGCTCGGCCGCCCGCGGTGCCTCGACGAGGACCAGCCTCTCCGGGTCGAGGCCGAGGGCGGCGAGGCCGGGGGCGTGGAGGCGCGCGCGCCGCGCCGCGATCCAGGCGACCGGGCCACGCATGGCGAAGAGGCCAAGCAGCATCGCCGCGAAGCCCGCGGCGGCCGCGTCGCCGGCCTGGCCCGAGATCTCGTGGAGGCAGCCGGCCTGCAGCCCGCCGCCGAGCCTGCCGTCGATCGGGGCGATCCCGAGGGCGAGCGGCGGCCGCGCGCCATGGTCGCCGCGCATCGTCCCGGGAGCAGTCGAGGCCTCGAGGGCCCGGATGCGGGCGACGAGCGCGCCGAGGTCGCGCCTGTGCCGAACCGGGATATCAGCATTTCCGCTTTTCTTCATCTATTCAATGGAAAGAAAGCCACTTTAAAAGTGATTTCTCGGCCCGGCGGCATGGCGCGACAACGGCATCCCATCCCGTCGGAACTGGATGTTCCTATTTTGTTCCATTCGGGTCAAGCACCCCGTGCGCCAGGGCGGGGATGCGGGCCAGGCTCGTCAGGTCGTGGCGAGGGCGCGCGCGAAGGTCGCGGGATCCACGTTCCCGCCCGAGCACACCACGGCGACGCAGCGTCCGGCGACCGGCAGCCGCCCGGTCAGGGCCGCGGCGAGCGCCACCGCGCCGCCGGGCTCCACCACGAGCTTGAGGTCGCGGAAGGCGACGCCGATCGCCGCCAGCACCTCGTCGTCGCCGACGGCGATGCCGCCGCGCAGCAGCCGGGCGTTGACCGGGAAGGTGATCTCGCCCGGCATCGCGGCGAGCAGGGCATCGCAGATCGAGCTCGCGCCCGGCGCGTTGGCGATGCGCCGCCCCGCCTCGAGGGAGCGCGCATGGTCGTCGAAGCCGGCGGGCTCGCAGACATGCACCTCCGTGCCCGGGCTCTCGCGCTCGAGCGCCAGCGCGACGCCGGCCACGAGGCCGCCGCCGGACGCGCAGGCCGCGACCGCGTCGAGCCGCACGCCCATCTCGCGCGCCTGCTCGGCGATCTCCAGTCCGACCGTGCCCTGGCCCGCGATGACATGCGGGTCGTCGTAGGGCGGAACCAGGATCGATCCGCGCTCGGCGCAGATCCGCCTGCCGATCTCCTCGCGGTCCTCGCGCAGGCGGTCGTAGGAGACGACCTCGGCGCCGTAGGCGCGGGTGTTGGCGACCTTGATCGCCGGCGCGTCGGACGGCATCACGATCACGGCCGGCGCGCCCACCAGCGCCGCGGCGGCCGCGACGCCCTGCGCGTGGTTGCCCGAGGAGAAGGCGACGACGCCGCGCCTGCGCTCGTCGCCGTCGAGCCGCGAGATGCGGTTGAAGGCGCCACGGAACTTGAACGACCCGGTGCGCTGCAGCGGCTCCGCCTTCACCAGCAGCCTGCCGCCGAGGCGCGCGTTGAGAAGCGGCGATTCGAGCAGCGGCGTGCGCCGCGCCTCGCCGGCCATGCGGTCCGCCGCGTCGCGTATCGCGGCGAAGCCGGGTTCGGCCGGGTGGGGTGCCGGGATGGCCATGCCTTGAGTTCCTCTTGGTCCTTCCTGTTCCGTCGCGCGTCCCGGCGACGGCCTGCACGGGTGGGGGTGCGTCAGTAGCGCGACAGGTCCCGCGCCAGCGCGACGGCCCAGGCGTGGTCGCCCAGCCTGCGGCGATAGACGTTCAGGTTCTCCATCACGCGTTGCACGTAGTTCCGCGTCTCGTCGAAGGAGATCATCTCGATCCAGTCGACCGGGTCGATGGCGCTGCTCCTCGGGTCGCCGTTCTCGCGGATCCATTGCGCCGCGCGGCCGGGGCCCGCGTTGTAGGCCGCCAGCGCGATCACGGTCGCGCCGTCGTAGTTGGAGAGCAGCCCTGCCATGTAGTTCTGGCCGAGGGTGATGTTGTAGTCGGGGTCGGTGGTGAGGCGCGCGAGCGTGTGGCCACCGCCCTTGCCCATGCGCTCGGCGACGCCGCGCGCCGTCTGCGGCATCAGCTGCATCAGCCCGCGCGCGCCGGCCGGGCTGACGGCGTCGGCCTCGAAGGCGCTTTCCTGCCGGATCGTGGCGAGGACGAGCGCGCGCTCGACCCCGCTGCCCGCCGGCGTGCGGATCACGGGCCAGCCTTCCTCGCCCAGCAGCATGCCGGCGCGCTGCGCCGAGCGCTTGGCGAGCGAGACCGCGAGGTCGGGACGACCGAGCGCGAGCGCGAACTGCGCGGCGGCGCGATGCTCGCCATGCGTGGTCGCGACGTCGGAGAGGCGGCGGGCGAAATGCTTCGCGCGCTCGTGCTCGCCGATCTCCGAGAGCAGCGCGGCCGCGCGCCCCAGCTCGCCGCCCTCGATGCGCGCGCGTTCCTCGCGCGTCGGGGTGGGAGGCTCGGGCAACTCCGGGCGCTCGGCCTCGGGAAGGCGCAGCAGCGCGAGCTGGCCGTAGAAGACGGTGTGGTGCGCGGAAGCGCGGACGTACCAGGCGCGTGCCTCGGCCATGGAGCCCGCCGCCTCGAGCGCCCGGCCCATCCAGTAGGCGCCGCGTGCCTGCGTCACGGGGGTGCGCGCGACGTCGTGCAGCTTCTGGAAGGCGGCGCGCGCGCGCGCCACGTCGCCCGTGCGGCGCAGCGCGATCCAGCCCTCGAGGAAGAGCGCGCCCGTGTAGTCCTGCCCGTGCTCGGGCCGCAGCCCGTGCGCGGCGACCAGGGACAGCGCCTCGGCGGCACGCCCGTCGCGCAGCAGCCGACGCGCGAGTATGTCGCGCTCCTGCCACCAGATCTCGGGCCGCCTCAGGTCGGCGGGCGCCGCGCGGAAGATCGCCGCCGCGCGGTCGTCCTGCCCGGCGCGCCGGGCGAAGCGCGCGCGCTCGTAGAGGAGGCCGGGGTCGCCCGCCAGTCCCGCGGGCACGCTCGCCTCCGCGCTCGCGGCGTCGGCGCCGTTGCGGGCAAGGGCCATGCGCGCCTGGGCCAGCAGGCGGTGGTCGTCGCCGAGCATCGGCAGGATCCTCTGGGCGTCGACGAAGCGCCGCTCCCAGAGCATCCGGTCGACCCGGGCCGCGTGGTCGTCGGGACCGAGGATGTCGCCGAACGCGGCGAGGAGCTCGCGCTCGCCGCGCTCGCCGAGGAGCGACTGGCGCCAAGCCCCGCGCGCGGTCCGCGCGGCAGCCTCGCCGTCCCCGACCGCGCGCAGCGCCTGGGCGAGGCGAAGGGTGCCGGGCGGCGTCAGCGGCCGGCGATCGCCGAACCAGGCGATGACCCGCGCGTCGTCGGCCACCGACGGCAAGGCTTCCTCGGCCCGGCGCATGAGCGTGTCGCGCAGCGGCCAGTCGGGGTTCCTGTCGATGAAGGCGGCGACCGCCTCGAAGCCCTGGCCCCCGCGCAGGAGCTGCGTCCAGAGCAGCACCCGCGCGCCCAGCGGGTGCGGGGCGGCGAGCTTCTGTGCCTCGTCCCAGCGCCCGGCCGCGGCGGCGGCGAAGGCCTTGCGCAGCGCGTCGCGGCTGGCGGGCGACAGGGTCGGCGCCACGTTGCGCGGCGCGATGCGGACCGATGCCGGCTCGGGGGACAGAGCGGGGCGCGGCGGCTCCGTCCGGGCCTGCGCGTGGGCGCACGCCGACGCCGCCATGGCCAAGGCCACGGCAAAGCTCGTCGCCTTGCTCCAGCGAGTGCGGAATCCCGAAATCTTGTCCACGCATGGTACCTATAGCCGTAGTCGGACCGGCTTGTAACCAGTCGATCGGGCCCTCGCTTGCGGCGGCACCGCCGCCGCCTGTATCGTCCGCGGCCGCCCGGAGCAGGGCCCGGCACTTCAGGGAGATCGACATGTTCAAGGGTTCGCTGGTCGCGCTCATCACGCCGTTCCGCGCCGGGAAGGTGGACGAGAAGGCGTTCCAGGACCTCGTCGAATGGCACGTCGCGGAGGGCACGCATGGCCTGGTCCCGTGCGGCACGACGGGCGAGTCCCCGACGCTGAGCCACGAGGAGCATCGCAGGGTGGTGGAACTCTGCATCGAGGCGTCGCGCGGCCGGATCCCCGTCATCGCCGGCACCGGCTCGAACTCGACCGACGAGGCGATCGAGCTGACGCGCCACGCCAGGAAGGCCGGCGCGAACGCGGCGCTGGTCGTGACGCCGTACTACAACAAGCCCACCCAGGAAGGGCTGTTCCAGCACTTCAAGGCGATCGTCGAGGCGGTCGACCTCCCGGTCGTCGTCTACAACATCCCCGGGCGCTCGGTCGTCGACATCTCGGTCGAGACGATGGCGCGCATCGCGAAGCTGCCGAACATCGTCGGCGTGAAGGAGTCGACGGGCGACGTCTCGCGCATCACCAAGCACCGGCTGCTCATCGGCGAGGGCTTCTGCCAGGTCTCGGGCGAGGACTACCTCGCTCTCGCGCAGATGGCCGCCGGCGCTGATGGCTGCATCTCGGTGACCGCCAACGTCGCGCCGCGCCAGCTGTCGCAGATGCACCTCGCCTGCCAGCGCGGCGACTACGCCGCGGCGCGCGCGATCCACGAGCGCCTCGCGCCGCTGCACGAGGCGCTGTTCGTCGAGACGAGCCCCGCACCCGTGAAGTACGCGGCGAGCCTGCTCGGCAAGTGCGTCCCCGACATCCGGCTGCCGCTGGTCGAGCCGGGCGAGGCGACGCGCGCGCGCGTGAAGGCCGCCATGGTCCATGCCGGGCTGCTGAACTGACGCATCGCAACGACGCTTGACCGGGGAGCGTCCCCGCCGCCGCCTCGCCTTGCTGGCCCGGCGGGTCCGGGGACGCGACAGAGATGGCTAAGGCACCGCTGCCGCGCAAGCTCGTCGCGCAGAACCGCAAGGCGCGGCACGAGTTCTTCATCTCGGACACGTTCGAGGCCGGCCTCGTGCTGACCGGCACCGAGGTGAAGTCCCTGCGCGGGCCCGGCGTGCAGATCGCCGACGCCTATGCCGACCCGCGCGGCGGCGAGATGTGGCTGGTGAACGCGCATATCCCCGAATACGCAGGCGGCAATCGCCTGAACCACGAGCCCAAGCGCCCGCGCAAGCTGCTCCTGCACAAGAAGGAGATCGAGAAGATGATCGGCGCCGTGTCGCGCGAGCGCATGACGATCGTCCCGCTCGAGCTGTTCTTCAACGAGCGCGGCCGCGCGAAGCTCCTGCTCGGCCTCGCCAAGGGCAAGACCAAGGGCGACAAGCGCGAGACCATCAAGGAGCGCGACTGGAAGCGCGACAAGGCGCGGCTGATGCGCGATCGCGGCTGAACGCCGCCGCGGGCCGGCTCAGTCCTCCGGCGGCAGGCGGCGGCGGACCTCCGCGAACACCGCGTCGAACATCGCCGGGGTGAGCCGCCCGGTATTCGTGTTGTAGCGCGAGCAGTGGAAGGAATCCGCGAGCACGCGCGCATCCCCGAGGGCATGGACCGCGCCATGCGCGAAGGGGAAGGCCGCGCGCCGCAGCCCGAGCGCGGCGAGCACCGCCTCGTGCGCGACGCGCCCGAGCGCGACGATAGCGCGCAGCGCGGGCATCGCCGCGATCTCCGCGCCCAGGAAGCCGTTGCAGGCCCTGATCTCCGCCGGCATGGGCTTGTTGGCGGGCGGCACGCAGCGCACGGCGTTGGTGACGCGCGCGTCGAGCAGTTCGAGCCCGTCGCCGGTCCAGGGCGCGTCCTCGCGCGGCGCGACGAAGCTGCCGCGCGCGAATCCATGCCGCGCGAGCGTCGCGTAGAGCAGGTCCCCGGCGTAGTCGCCGGTGAAGGGCCGGCCGCTGCGGTTGGCGCCGCGCAGGCCGGGGCCGAGCCCGACCACGAGCAGCCGCGCGCCGGCATCGCCGAAGCTCGGCACGGGTGCGTTGTGCCAGAGCGGGAAGCGCTGCGCGTTCTCGGCGCGGAACGCCGCGAGGCGCGGGCAGAGGCCGCAGTCGCGGCCAGGGACCGGGGGGCGCGCGGAGGTCAAGCGGCCGGGCCGCCTTCGCCGCTGCGCTCCGCGCCGCCGTCGCGGCGCTGCTGCTCGCGCGCGACCAGCGGGGCGAGGTCGGCGAGGTCGACGAACTGGTCGGCCTGCCGGCGCAGCTCGTCGGCGACCATCGCCGTGCCCGCGCGAAGGGTCGACACCACGGTGACGCGCACGCCGCGCCGCTGCACGGCCTCGACGGCGCGGCGCAG
>CANMWW010000102.1 GCA_947500965.1 Alphaproteobacteria bacterium | reverse complement strand
GTCGGACATGCGGTCGATGTACTTGCCGCTCGCCGCGTAGGGCTTCGACGCAAGATAGCCGCCATCGGCGAAGATCGCCATTCCGTGGACGTTGGGCAGCTCGACCCATTCGTAGGCGTCGGCGTAGACGGCGAGGTACCAGGCCTCGATCTCGCGTGGCGCGATGCCCGCGAGCAGCGCGAAGTTGCCGGTGACCATCAGGCGCTGGATGTGGTGCGCGTAGGCGTGGCGGCGCGTGTCGCCGATCGCCTGGCGCATGCAGTTCATGTCCGTCTCGCCGGTCCAGTAGAAGGACGGCAGGGCGCGCGTCGCGCCGAGCGCGTTGCTGTCCGCATAGCCGGGCATGCGCAGCCAGTAGATGCCGCGCACGAACTCCCGCCAGCCGAGGACCTGCCGCACGAAGCCCTCGACCGCGTTGATCGGCGCGCGACCGGCCGCGTGCTCGGCCTCCGCGGCGCGCACGACGTCGCGCGGGTCGAGCAGCCCGGCGTTGAGCTGCGGCGAGATGGCGGCGTGCCAGAGGAAGGGCTCGCCCGCCTTCATCGCGTCCTGGTGGTCGCCGAAGAGCGGCAGGCAGTCGCGCATGAAGGCGGCGAGCGCGCGCTCCGCGTCGACGCGCGTCACGGCGAGGTCGAAGGGGCGCAGGTCGCCGAAATGCGCGGGGAAGCGGGCCTCGACGAGGTCGAGCACCTCGCGCGTGGTCGCGTCCGGCTCGAAGGAAAGCCGTCGCGGCGGGCGCGCGTCGCGGGGCAGGGGCTTGCGGTTGTCGCGGTCGAAGTTCCACGCGCCGCCCTCGGGCGCGCCGGAGGCGTCGAGCAGCACGCCGTGCTCGCGGCGCATCTCGCGATAGAATAACTCCATGCGCAGCTCGCGGCGCCCCTTCGCCCAGCGCGCGAAGCGCTCCGCGCTGCAGAAGAAGCGCGTGTCCGCGCGGATCTCGACGGGCACGCCAAGCCCGGCCTGCCAGCCCTCCATCGCGGCGCGCAGGCGCCATTCGCCCGGCTCGGCGACCACCACGCGCGTCGCCGCGTGGCGCGCCACCGCGCGCGCGACCTCGCCGCCGAAGGAGCCGCTGTTGGCCGGGTCGTCGAGCCGCACGTAGTCGACGCGAAGCCCGCGCGCGCGGAGTTCCTGCGCGAAGTGGCGCATCGCGGAGAGGACGAAGGCGATCTTCTTCCTGTGGTGCGGGACGTAGGTCGCCTCCTCTGCGACCTCGCACATCAGCACCACGTCGCGCGCGGGATCGACGTCCGAGAGGCTGGCGATGCCTGGCGAGAGCTGGTCGCCCAGCACGAGGCGCAGCGTCGGCATCGCGCGCGCCGCTCAGCCCTTCGTGCGCAGCGTCGAGCGCCCGCCATCGACGCCGATGACCTGGCCCGTGATCCAGCCCGCCTCGTCGGAGAGCAGCAGCGCCGCGAGCGCCGCCGCGTCGTCGGCCTCGCCGAGGCGCTGGATCGGGTGCAGCGCGGCGATCGCCTTGGCCATCGCCTCGTTGCCGGTCAGCCGCGCGGCGAGCGGCGTGCGCGTGAGGCTGGGCGCGATGCAGTTGACGCGCAGCCGCGGCGCCAGCTCCGCGGCGAGCGACAGGCACAGCGCCTCGACGCCGCCCTTCGCGGCTGCGATGGCGACGTGGTTGGCGAAGCCCTGGCGCGCGGCGACCGTGGAGAAGAGGACGATGCCCGATCCCTGGCGCAGCGCTCCGGCCGCGGCGCGCACCGCCATCGCCGGTCCGATCGTGTTGAGCGCGAACGCCTCCGCCATGTCGGCGGCGCCGACCTGCGCGAGCGGCTTGAGGACGATGGAGCCGGCGCAGTAGGCGAGGCCGCGCAGCCCGCCTGCCCCGGCGGCGGCGACGGCGCGCTGCAGGGCGTCGGCGTCGCGCGCGTCGACCGCGGTGGTCGCGCAGCCCAGCTCCGCGGCGATGGCGGCGAGGCGCGAGGGGTCGCGCGCCATGACGTGGACGTCCTCGCCGCGCGCGCGCAGCCGGCGCGCGAGCGCGGCCCCGATGCCCGTGGTTCCGCCGATGACGAGGATGGGTTCGGGCATGGCAGTCTCCGGCGCGACGTTCACGGGAAGCATGAGCTAGGCGGAAGCCTTGGCGCGGCAAGCGCGCGTGGTTGTGGCGGCGGGCCATGGCCGGTTGCTAGGATGCAAGGGCCCGACACGGATCGATCCATCGATGGCCCTGAACCGCCGCAGCCTCGTCCCGGCCCTCGCCGCCAGCCTCGCCCTCGGCGCGGCCGCGCCGCGCGCGCGCGCGTTTCGCATCGTCGAGGAGGAGGACACGCCGCGGGCGCGGGCTCTGCTAGAGGCCTGCGAGGCGCGCAGCGCGCACGAGCGGCTGGTGCGCGAGCTGGTCGAGGAGATCGAGGGGCGCGGCGAGACCCGCGAGGCGGCCGTCGAGAGGGTCCGCGACATGTCCTGCCCGCTCTGCGGCTGCAACCTGGCGCTCCAGCTCCCGGACGCCGCGAAGCCGCCAGGCTTCTGACCTCGACGATGGGTTCCCGCGCGGCAGGCCCGCACCCGGCTGAGGGCGGCGGCAGCTTCCCGGACCCGCACCACGACCATTCCGCCTGCGCCGCCGGCGCGCTCGAGACCGCCGAGGCGATCTGCAGCGCGCGCGGCGAGAAGATGACCACGCTGCGCCGGCGCGTGCTGGCGATCGTCTGGCGCGGGCATCGTCCCATCGGCGCCTACGACATCCTCGCCGCGATGCAGGCCGAGAACGGACGCAAGGTGGCGCCGCCCACGGTCTACCGGACGCTCGACTTCCTGCGCCAGCAGGGGCTCGTCCACCGCGTCGAGTCGCTCAACGCCTATGTCGGCTGCCCCGATCCCGGCAGGCCGCACCGCGTGCAGTTCATGATCTGCAGCGACTGCGGCGTGGCGGCGGAGATCGACGACACGCGGGTCGGGCAGGCGCTGGATGCCGCCGCTGCCGCGGCCGGCTTCGTGCCGCGCCAGCGGATGGTGGAGGTCAGCGGGCTGTGCGCGCGCTGCGCAGCGCCGCGTGATGGGTCGCCAGCGCCAGGCTGAGGACGACGACCGCGCCCGCCTGGTGGGCGGCGCCGAGCGCGACAGGCACGGCAAGCAGGAGCGTCGAGATGCCGAGCGCGACCTGGCCGATGATCGCCACGCCGAGCCACGACGCCATCCGGCGCGCGCGCGCGTCGAGGCCGCCGGCATGGATGCTGCCGACATAGGCGATGGCCAGCACCATCGTTCCGACGGCGATCCAGCGATGGTTGAACTGCACCGCGGCGACGTTCTCGAACAGGTTGGTCCACCAGGGCGCGAGGTCGCCGTAGCCCGCCGGCACGAAGCGCCCGTCCATCAGCGGGAAGCTGTTGTAGGTGAAGCCGGCGTCGGTCCCGGCCACGAAGGCGCCTGCGAGGATGGTCAGCGCGATCGCCGCGAGCGTCGCGCGGCCGAGGACCGCCGGCGCGCCCCGTGCCAGGGGCTCGCGCCGGTCGCCGAGCCGCATCGCGAGGCGCTGGACGAGCGCGAAGATCACGAGCGCGAGGCCGAGATGCGTGGCGAGCCTGTAGGGGCTCACGTCGGTGCGCTCGACGAGGCCGGAGGCGACCATCCACCAGCCCACGGCGCCCTGCAGTCCGCCCAGCGCGAGGAGCCCGCAGAGCCGCGCGAGCAGGCCGCCGCGCACCCGCCCGGAGACGGCGAACCAGGCCAGCGGCAACGCGAAGGCGAGGCCGATCAGCCGGCCCCAGAGGCGATGGACGTATTCCCACCAGAAGATCGTCTTGAACTCGTCGAGGGTCATCGACGCGTTCTTCTCGCGGAACTCGGGGATGCGCTGGTACTTGGCGAACTCGGCCTCCCACTGCTCGCGCCCGATCGGCGGGATCGTGCCGGTCACCGGCCGCCATTCGGTGATCGACAGGCCCGACTCGGTCAGCCGCGTCACGCCGCCGATCACGACCATGGCGAAGATCATCGCGGCGCAGATCCAGAGCCAGATCCTCACCGGTCGCAATCCGTCGTCCGCTGCAGCCATCGTCGTCGCCATCGCGGTCGCGGAGATAGGCCGGAGGCGGCGACGAGGCAAGCACCGGCGCGCCTGCGGGCTTGACCCGCGCGGCGCGCGGTCGCTATTTGTTCGCATACGAACGATTTCCGCCGGAGGGCCACGTGCCGCCAGCATCCAGCGCGCCGCGCGCGCAGCCGCAGGCGCCGGCCCAGCAATGCGGGTATCGCCTCGAGGACCAGGCCGGCCACCTGCTGCGTCGCGCGCACCAGCGCCACAGCGCGCTCTTCGTCGAGATGATGGGCGCGCTCGAGCTCACGCCGACCCAGTTCGCGGCGCTCGCGCGGCTGCGCGAGCTCGGCGACACGACCCAGAACCAGCTCGGCCGGCTGACGGCGATGGACCCCGCGACGGTCCAGGGCGTGGTGCGACGTCTCGTCGCGCGCGGCCTCGTCGAGCGCCGCCCCGACCCGGCCGACCGCCGCGTGATGGTCCTGTCCCTGACGGCCACCGGCGCGCGCCTCGCGCGCGACGCCGTCGCCCGCGCGCGCGACATCACGCGCGCCACGCTCGAGCCGCTCGCCGCGGCCGAGCGCGCGCTCTTCGTCGAACTCCTTCGCAAGCTGAGCTGACGCATGACCGAGCTGCGCCTCGCCTTCGGGCTCGACTTCGCCGACCTGCACGCGCGCGAGGGGCTCGTGCGCCTCGACCGCGCCTTCGTCGACGCCCTGTCGGCCGAGGACCCGGCGCTCGCCGACAGGCTGCTGGCCGCGCGCGCCGCGCCCCACGCGCTCGCGCCGCTCGACGCCTCCGCGCTGATGATCGACCTCGGCGCGCCGCTGGAGCGCTTCCTCGGCACGCTCTTCGGCATCGGCGCGGAACTCGCCGCGCTCGCCGCGCGGACGCGGACGCTCGACCCGCTCTGGGAGGCCAAGCGCAACTTCGTCCAGCGCCGCGCGCTCAAGGCGCACAAGCCCGAGGCCGCCGCCGCCTTCGACGGCGCGGCGCTCGCCGCGACGCTAGAGGCGGCGATGGGAGAGCCCCTGACCGAGGCTTCCTTCGCCTTCCATGTCGTCGCATGGACCGCCGCGCCGGACGCGCATGCGGACGCGCTGGCCGCCGCCGAGCGCTACGCGGCCTGGGCCACGCTGTCGCCCGCGGGCCGCGCGCGCCATGCCTCCGGCGTCCTCTTCCGCGCGCCGCGCAAGGTCGATCCCGCGACGCTGGTGCCGGTCGAGCGCATCGAGCGCGACGGCGTGGCGATGATGCGCCTGCCCGAGCACGACTGGCGCGAGCGCGACGCCTTCTCGCTCACCGACCGCGGCATGGACGCGGTCCAGGCGCTCGACCAGGTCAACTACTGCATCTGGTGCCACGAGCAGGGGAAGGATTCCTGCTCCAAGGGCCTGCGCGACCGCAAGACGGGCGCGTTCCAGAAGAGCGCGCACGGCGCGACGCTCGCCGGCTGCCCGCTCGAGGAGAAGATCAGCGAGATGCACACGCTGCGCGCGCGGGGCAGCGCGGTGGCGGCGCTCGCGGTCGTCGCGGTCGACAACCCGATGTGCGCCGGCACCGGGCATCGCATCTGCAACGACTGCATGAAGGCCTGCATCTACCAGAAGCAGGAACCGGTCGACATCCCGCAGGCCGAGACGCGCGTGCTCAAGGACGTGCTCGCTCTGCCCTGGGGCTTCGAGGTCTATTCGCTGCTCACGCGCTGGAACCCGCTCGACTTCCGCCGCCCGCTGCCGCGGCCGCGCTCGGGCCGCAAGGTGCTGGTGGTCGGGCTCGGGCCCGCCGGCTACACGCTGGCGCACCACCTGCTCAACGACGGGCACGCGGTCGTCGGCGTCGACGGGCTGAAGATCGAGCCGCTCGATCCCGCGCTGTGCGGCGTCGGCGCCGATGGCGCGCGCGTGCCCTTCGCGCCGGTGCGCGACGTCGCGACGCTGTCCGAGGACCTGGACGCGCGCGTGCTCGCCGGCTTCGGCGGCGTCGCCGAGTACGGGATCACCGTGCGATGGGACAAGAACTTCCTGAAGCTGATCCGCCTGCTGCTCGAGCGACGCGACGCCTTCGCGATGCATGGCGGCGTGCGCTTCGGCGGCACGCTCGCGCTCGACGACGCGTGGGAGCTCGGCTTCGACCATGTCGCGCTGTGCATGGGCGCGGGCAGGCCGACCGTGATCGAGATGAAGAACGGCCTCGCGCGCGGCGTGCGCCAGGCGTCCGACTTCCTGATGGCGCTGCAGCTCACCGGCGCGGCGAAGAAGGAGTCGATCGCCAACCTGCAGCTGCGCATGCCGATCGTCGTGGTCGGCGGCGGCCTGACCGCGGTCGACACGGCGACCGAGTCGCTCGCCTACTACGCGCGTCAGGTCGAGAAGTTCGCCGCGCGCCACGCCGTGCTCGTCGCCGAGCGCGGCGAGGAGGCCGTGCGCGCGGGCTGGAGCGAGGAGGACCGCGAGGTCGCCGCCGAGTTCCTCGCGCATGGCGCGGCCATCGCCGCCGAGCGCGCGCGTGCCGCCGCCGAGGGCCGCGCGCCGCGGCTGCGTGCGCTGCTCGAGTCCTGGGGCGGCGCCACCATCGCCTATCGCCGCCGGCTCGCCGACGCGCCGAGCTACACGCTCAACCACGAGGAAGTGGCCAAGGCGATGGAGGAGGGCGTGCGCTTCGCCGAGGGCCTGTCCCCGGTCGAGGTGGTGGCCGACCGCTTCGGCCATGCGGCGGCGCTGCGCCTGACGCGCAGGGGCGAGGCCGGCGACGAGGTCGTCGAGCTGCCGGCGCGCGCGATCCTCGTCGCCGCGGGCACGCAGCCCAACACCGTGCTGGCGCGCGAGGACGGGCGGGTTCGCCTCGACGGCCGCTACTTCGAGGCGATCGACGAGACCGGCGCGCGCGTCGAGCCGGAGCGCGCGATGTCGAAGCCCGGCGCGCCGCAGGTGCTGATGCACCGCGCGCCCGACGGGCGCTTCGTGAGCTTCTTCGGGGACCTCCATCCCTCGTTCTTCGGCAACGTCGTGAAGGCGATGGGCAGCGCCAAGCAGGGCTACCCGGTCATCAGCCGCGCGCTGGCCTCGCGCCCGCCCACGGACGTCTCGCCGGAGGAGCTCTTCGCGCGGCTCGACCGCGACCTGCGCGCGCG
>CANMWW010000101.1 GCA_947500965.1 Alphaproteobacteria bacterium | reverse complement strand
CCCGGGGCTGCCCGGGCAGGGCTAGCCGCCCCTGCCCCTCGCCTTTCACCCCTCGCGCCGGATCGCCGCGAGCACGGCGCTTGCCGCGCGCTCCGATGGCGGCACGCCGCCGCCGCCAAGCAGCGCGCGCAGCTCGGCGAAGCCCGCGCGCTGGAGCCGGGCCGCCTCGCCGCCGGCGAGCAGCTCCCGGGCCGCGGTGGCGATCGCCTCCGGCGTGCAGCGCTCCTGCAGCAGCTCCGGGACGAAGCCTCGGCCGAGGATGAGGTTGGGCAGCGCCACGTGCGGCACGCGCAGCATCCGCCGCGCGAGGAAGGCGGAGACGGGGCTCGCGCGATAGGCGACAGCCATCGGAAGCCCGGCGATCGCCAGTTCCAGCGTCGACGTCCCCGACGTCGTCACCGCGGCGCCCGCCACCGCGAGCGCGGCGCGTCGGTCCCCGGGCTCGGCGAGGACATGCGCGGGCAGCCTCCAGCCCGAGACCGCCGCCTCGGCCGCCTCGCGCGTCGCGCGGACCGCCGGCAGCAGCGCCACGAGGCCCGGCACGCGCCGCGCCAGCAGAGCGGCGGCCTCGCCGTAGACGGGCAGCATGCGCCGCGCCAGGCCGGCCCGGCTGCCGGCCATCAGCGCGAGCACCGGCGCGTCCGGGGCGATGCCGAGCCGCGCGCGCAGGTCCCCGGCCTCGGGCGTCGGCGCCTCGATCGCCGGATGCCCGACCTCGAGCGTGTCGATCCCGAGGGCCGAGAAGAAGGCGGGCTCGAAGGGGAAGAGCGCCAGCATCCGGTCGAAGAGGCCGGCGATGCGTCGCGCGCGCCCGGGCCGCCACGCCCAGAGCTGGGGCGCGACATAGTGCACCGCGGGGATGCCGAGCGGCCGCAGGCGGCGCGCGAGGCGCATCGTGAAGCCAGGGGCGTCGATGGTGACGACGACGTCGGGGCGCAGCTCGGCGACGGCGCGCTCGGTCTCGCGCAGGCGGCGCAGGATCGTCGCGAGGCGCGGCAGCACCTCGGCGAAGCCCATCACGGACAGGTCCTCGATCGGGTAGAGCGAGCGCAGGCCCTGGGCCGCCATCGATTCCCCGCCGACGCCGGCGAAGCGGACGTTCCCGCCCGTGAGCCGGGAAAGGGCGGCCATGAGCCGCCCGCCGAGGACGTCGCCCGAGGGCTCCCCCGCGACGACGAAGACGAGGGGCCCGGCCGCGCCGGCGCCGGTCGTGCTCACGTGGCGGCCACGCCGAGGACGAAGATGCCGCGCGCGTCGGCGGCCGCGGCGACCGCGCGGGCATCCGCCACCAGCGCGCGCCCCGCCTCGACCGCGATCCCGGCGAGGCCGGCGTCGGCGACCGCCTCGACCGTGCGCACGCCGATCGTCGGCAGGTCGACCCGCCGCTCCTGGGCCGGCTTGGCGATCTTCACCAGCACGCCACCCGAGGCCTCGCGGCGGAGTGCACCGCAGCGCGCGACGAGGGCGTCCGTCCCCTCGATCGCCTCGATCCCGAGGACGACGCCGCGCTCGACGACCACGGCCTGGCCGACATCGACCGCGCCAAGCGCCCTGAGGACCTCGACGCCGCGCGCGATGTCCTGCCGGTCCTGCTCCGACGGCGCGACGCGTCCATAGGCGCCGGCGCGCGCGGCCAGCGCGCCGAGCACCTCCTCGGCGCCGACGACCCTGAACCCCTCGCCCTCGATCTCGCGCACGACCGCGGAGAGCAGCCCGTCGTCGCCGAAGGCGCGCACGCCGATGCGCGCGAGCGCCTGCGCCGCGCGCCAGTCGGGCCGCAGCTCGGCGAGGCTCGGGCGCCGGACGGGGCCGATCAGGCAGACCTCGCCGACGCCGGCCGCGCGCAGCCGCGCGAATGCGTCCGCGAACTGGCCGAGCCGCACCCAGGCATGCTCGACGCCCGCGAGCCAGGCCGGGTCGGTCTGCCCCTCGAAGGCAAGGACGAAGACGTCCCTGCCCTGCGCGCGGGCGGCGTCGACGACCGCGGCGGGCAAGCGCCCGCCGCCGGCCAGCACGCCGAGCCGCGGCTTCATTTTTCGATCTTGGGCAGCGTGACCGCCCGCATCTCGGCGCTGCGCATGAACTCGATGATCGAGTTCACGGCGGCGTTGTCCGGGTAGAGCGAGGCGACGTCGTCGAGCCGCTCGGCCATCGTCCCCTCCTGGGCAAACAGGAGGCGATAGGCCGTGCGCAGCGCCTGGATGTCGAGGCGGCTGAAGTTGCGCCGCTTCAGCCCGACGACGTTGAGGCCACCCAGCCGCGCGCGCTCGCCCATCACGAGGCCGAACGGGATGACGTCGGCCTCGACGCCCGACATGCCGCCGATCATCGCATGCGGCCCGATGCGCACGAACTGGTGGACGGCGGATAGCCCGCCCAGGATCGCGAAGTCGCCAACGCGCACATGGCCGCCGAGGGTCGCGTGGTTCACCATCACGACGTGGTTGCCCACCTGGCAGTCGTGGGCGACATGCGCGCTGATCATGAACAGGCAGTTGTTCCCGATCCGCGTGACGCCACCGCCGCCGGTCGTGCCGGGATGCATGGTGACATGCTCGCGGATGACGTTGTTCGCGCCGATCTCGAGCCGGGTCTCCTCGCCGCGGTACTTCATGTCCTGCGGCGGGTGGCCGATCACCGCGAAGGGGAAGATGCGCGTGCCCGCCCCGACATCGGTGATGCCGTCGATGCAGACATGGCTGACGAGCGCGACGCCGTCGCCGAGCCGCACCTTGGGGCCGACCACGCAATAGGGGCCGATGGTGACGTCGGCGCCGAGCTGCGCGCCGTCCGCGACGATCGCCGTCGGGTGGATGCCGGCCATCATCGGTCCATGATCATCGCCGAGTAGGTCGCCTCGGCACAGAGCGCGCCGTCGACCCGCGCCTCGGCGCTGAACTTCCACACGGGGCCGCGGCTGCGCTCCTTGCGGCAATGGATCATGACGCGGTCGCCCGGCCCGATCGGCTTGCGGAAGCGCGCCTCGTCAATGGTCATGAAGTAGACGAGCTTGCCCTCGTTTTCCGGGCCGAGCTTCTCGACGACGATCACGGCGGCGGTCTGCGCCATGGCCTCGATCAGGAGCACGCCCGGCATCACGGGGCGCGAGGGGAAGTGGCCCTGGAAGAAGGGCTCGTTGATCGTGACGTTCTTGACGCCGACGCAGCTCTCGCCCGAGACGAGGTCGACGACGCGGTCGATCATCAGGAACGGGTAGCGGTGCGGGATCATCTGCATGATCCGGTTGATGTCGATCTCCTTGCGCGTCGCAACCGCCTGCTGCTCCTGCGCCTGGTCGTTCTGCATGCCGCTGCCTCACTCCTCCGGGTTGCTGCCTTCGGCTTCGCCGCCGCCGCGACGGGCCAGCCTGCGGACCGCGCCGGCGATGCGCCGGAATTCGCGGATAGGCACAGCGGGATAGCCCCCGACGACCTCGCCGCCACGGACATCGCGATGGACGCCGCTCTTGGCGGCGACCTGCGCGCCGCTGGCGAGGTGGAGATGGCCAGCGACGCCGACCTGGCCGCCCACGACGACGAAGTCGTCGAGCCGGGTCGAACCCGATATGCCGGCCTGCCCCACGATCACGCAGCCGCGCCCGATGCGCACGTTGTGCGCGATCTGGACGAGGTTGTCGATCACCGTGCCATTGCCGATCACCGTGTCGCCGACGCTTCCACGGTCGATCGTGGTGTTCGCGCCGATCTCGACGTCGTCGCCGATGACGACGCGGCCGAGCTGCGGCACCTTCACGTGGCCGCCCGGCCCGAGCGCGTAGCCGAAGCCGTCCTGGCCGATGCGCACGCCCGGGAAGACCCGCACGCGCTCGCCGACGAGCGCGTGCGAGATCGTCGCGTTGGAGCCGATGCGCGTGTCCGCGCCGATCGAGACGCCCGGGCCGATCACGCTGTTGGCCCCGACCGAGGCGCGCGCGCCGATCGTCGCGCCGGCCCCGATGACGGCGCCCGCCGCGACGCTCGCGCCTTCGCCGATCGAGCAGCCGGGGCCGACCGTGGCCGAGGGGTGGATGCCCGCCTGCTCGGCGGGCTCGGGATGCAGCGCGGCGGCCACCCGGGCGTAGCCTCGATAGGGCTCGTCGCAGAGGACCAGCGCCATGCCGGCAGGCGAGAGCGCCGCGAGGCGCGGATGCACGATGCAGGCGCCCGCGCGCGAGGCGCGGAAGGCCGGGACGTAGCGGCGGTTCTCGAGGAAGCTGATGTCGGAGGGCCCGGCATCTGCCAGCGTGGCTATGCTCGCGAAGGCCAGCGAGGGATCGCTTCCAGGCGCGACCGTGCCGCCCGCGACCTCGGCGATCGCCGCCAGCGTCATGGGCCCGATGCCGGGGAAGAAGCGCGGATCGGCCATGCGCGACGCGGCCCGACGTCAGTTCGCCGGGATCTGCAGGGGAACGGTCGGCAGGCGCTTGTTGACCCTGGCGAGCACCTCGCCGGTGATCTCGAGCGCGCCCTGGTGGATCACCACCTGGCTCTTGTCGAGGATCACCTGGTAGCCACGGTCCTGCACGATCTCGACCGTGGACTGCAGCATCGCCTGGTAGATCCGCTGCTCTGCCTCCCCGAAGGCCCGGTCGAGGCCGCGCGTGCGGCCCTGCAGGCGCGACTGGGCGTCGGACGCACGCTTCTGGAGGTCGCGTGCGCGCCTCTCGAGCTGGTCGGCGGGCACCTGTCCGCGCTGGCGCTGGAGTTCCGCCTGCGCGTTCTTGAGTTCCTGCTCCTGCTTCTGCACCTCGGCACGCATGCTGGCGCCCTGCTGCTCGGCCTGCTGGCGCAAGGCCAGCCCCGCGCTCGACTGGGACAGAACGAGGCGGCTGTCGAGGATGACGACCGACGTGCCGGCGGGCGGCAGCTCCGCGGGAAAATTCGGAAGCCGGGGCTGCGGAGGCGGCGGCATCGCCTGCCCGGGCTGCTGCGCGGGCTGGGCGGGCTGGGCCGGCTGGGCGGGTTGCGCGGCGGGCTGCTGCTGCGGGCGCGGCTGAGGCTGCTGGGTCTGGGGGCGCGGCGCCGGACGCTGCTGCTGCGGGGCCTGCTGCTGCGGGGGTTGCTGCTGGGGAGGAGGCGCCTGCAGCTGGACCTGGGCACTCGCGCCGAGGAGCGGGGCCAGTGCGATGCACAGGGCGAGGCTGGTGCGGCCGATTGCGTTCATCATGGTCCCGTGCCGGATTGGATCGGTCAGAAGCGTGAGCCGAAGCTGAAGCGGAAGATCTCGTCGCGGTCGTAGGTTTCCTTCACCACGGGCGTGGCCACGCTCAGGCGGATCGGCCCCAGCGGCGACCGCCAGGACAGGCCGAGCCCGACGGAAGCGCGGATCGAGTTCTCGTCGACGACCGAGGGCCCGTTGGCATCGGTATCCCAGAGGCTGCCGAAGTCGCTGAACGCGAAGGTCCGCATGCCGACCTCGCGCGGGATCCCGACCGGGAAGGACAGGGAGGCGGTGCCGACGACGTAGCGCTTGCCGCCCAGGGAGTCGCCGGTGGACGTGTCGCGCGGACCGATGCCGGCGGACCTGAAGCCGCGGAAGTTGTCGCCGCCGACGAAGAAGCGCTGGTTGATGCGGACGGGTTCGCCCATGTCGTAGATGAACCCGGACTCGCTGGTCAGGCTGCCGATGAAGTCCTCGGCGAACGGATAATAGGCGCCCGCGGAAAGTCGGTTGCGCAGCCAGTTGCTGTCGCCGCCGAAGCCGGCGAGGTCCTGCGAGAGCCTGATGAAGTAGCCGTCGGTCGGATCGAAGCGGTCGTCGCGACGATCGTAGACCAGGTCGTGCCCGGGCCCGTAGGTCCTGTACGTCCCGACCTGCTCGCGGATGAAGCGCGAGGCGTTGGAACTCACGTTCTGGATGGTTTCGCTGCGGGCGAAGACGCGCACCGTGTGGCGAAGGTTCTCGGACATCTCGTAGCGGGCGCGGACGGTCCCGCCATAGCTGTCGACGTCGTAGCTGGCTTCGCGCTGGAAGTTTCGGTTGACCTTGAAGAGGTCCAGCCCCGCCGCGACGTTGGTGTCGAAGAGGTAGGGCTCCTCGAAGCTGAAGTCGATCTCCTGGCGCTTGCCGGAGACCATGCCGCCGATCATCAGGTCCTGGCCGCGGCCGAGCAGGTTGCGCTCCCTCAGCCTGATGTCGGCGAGCGGGCCATCGGAGGAGGAGAAGCCGAAGCCGAAGCTGATCTCGCCGGTGGAGCGCTCCTGCACGTCGACGTTCACGACGGTCCTGTCGGGCGATTCTCCCGGGACGTTGGTCACGTCGGCCTTGTCGAAGAAGCCGAGGTAGCGGAGGCGCTGGCGCGAGCGGCGCATCTTCGCGGAGTTGAACGCGTCTCCCTCGGCCAGCCGCATCTCGCGGCGCACGACCTTGTCGAGCGTGCGCGTGTTGCCGTTGATGTTGATCCTGTCGACGTAGACGCGCGGGCCCTCCTGGACCTCGTAGGCGACAGAGATGCTCTTGCGCTCGCGGTCGCGCGAGATGCGCGGCCGGATGTCCACGAACGCGAAGCCCAGCGCGCCGATCCTGTCCGTCATGCGCTGCACCGACTGGTCGACCTGGTCGGCGTCGTACCAGGCGCCCTCCTCGGTGAGGACCGAGCCCCGCACCTGCTCGGGCTTCAGGTCGCGCAGCGTCGACTGGATGTCGACCTTCCCGAAGCGGTAGCGCTCGCCCTCGTCGACCGTGAACGTGACGAAGAAGGATTCACGGTCCGGCGTCAGCTCGGCGACGGCCGACACGACCCGGAAATCCGCGTAGCCCTGGGCAAGGTAGAACTTGCGCAGCAATTCGCGGTCGAAGGAGATGCGGTCGGGGTCGTAGGTGTCGGCCGTCGACAGGAACCTGTACCAGCGGCTCTCCTTCGTGTTGAGGACGTCGCGCAACCGCGCCTCCGAGAAGTGCTGGTTGCCGACGAAGGCGATCTTGCGCACCGCCGTCACGTCGCCCTCGACGATCTCGAAGGCGATGTCGACGCGGTTCTGCGGCAGCTCGATCACCTTCGGCTCGACGGTCGCGGCGAAGCGGCCGGCGCGACGGTAGATGTCGATCATGCGCTTGACGTCGTTCTGGACCTTCGTGCGCGTGTAGACCTGGCGCGGCTTGAGCTGGATCTCCTGGATCAGCACGTCGTCCGCGAGCTTGCGGTTGCCCTCGAACTG
>CANMWW010000100.1 GCA_947500965.1 Alphaproteobacteria bacterium | reverse complement strand
CGCGCCGTTCGCCTGCGTCGAGGACGTCGGTGGGATCGATCGCCACGTGGATGCCCGTGTGGTTCAAGCCTGCGCGCCGAATCGCGTCAGCCAGATTCCCGTGCGCGGCGCGAAACCTATCCAAGGGGCTTTAACGCCAGCCTAAGCACAAGGTCGCAATCGCCGCGCATTCTAGGCATGTCGGCAGGCTGCGATCGGCGTCATGCGTGGGCGCTGGAGGGAGGGAGGGAGCCGCCCGCTCCCTCCCCGCCCGGCCGTCCCGGCCGCGCGAGGCGGCCGGGAGCGGGGCCGGTTCAGGCCCAGTGCCAGTCCTGGATGTTCCAGGTGATGTCGGTGACGTACTGGTTGGGCGTCGGGCCGACGAGCTGCTTGCGCTTGAGATGGCCCTGCACCGACCCGCCCTGCGCCGCGAAGGGCACTTCCTCGTGCAGGATCTCCTGGATGCGGTGGTAGGTCTTCACGCGGTCGGCCTGCTCGGTCTGCGTCACGCCGAGCTCGAGCAGCCTGTCGACCTCCGCGTTCTCGTACTGCACGTAGTTGCTGCCCTGGCGGTGCTTGACGGGGATCATCCTCGAATGCGCGCGCGCCGTGTAGTCGGGGTCGAGGCCCACGGTCGGGTCCCAGCCGACGAGCAGCGTGTCGAACTGCGAGCGCGTCGTGTACTCGCCCCACACGACGGAGGCCGGCATGTTCCGGATCTCCATCTCGACGCCGATCTGCTTCCAGTTCTGCTGGAACAGCGCCTGGCAGCCCTGGCGCGCCACGTTGCCCGCGGTGGTCGACATCGTGAACTTGAGCTCGACGCCGTCCTTCTGGCGGATGCCGTTGGCGCCACGCCGCCAGCCCGCCTCGTCGAGCAGCTTCTCCGCGCCCGCCGGGTCGTTCGTGTAGTCCTTCAGGTTGCTGTTGTAGGCCCAGTGCGTGGGCTGCAGGTACGACAGCGAGCGCGGCCAGGTGCCGAAGTAGATGTCGTCGATCGACTTCTGCATCTGCAGCGCCATGGTCAGCGCCTTGCGCACCCGCGCGTCCGCGAATTGCGGCTTGCCGCAGTTGTAGTAGATGAACTGCACGTTCGGCGTGTGATAGACGAGGAAGTCGCGGTCCGGGAGGTTGCGCACCTCCGTCCAGCGATCAGGCGGCACGCCGAGCAGCCCGAAATAGTCGATCTCGCCGGTGCGCGCCTGGCCGAAGGCGGCCATCTGGTCGGGCACGAACTTGTGGATGAACTGCCGCACCTTCGCGGGCCCGCGATGGTAGTTCGGGTTGCGCTCGTAGACCATGTGGCTGCCGGCGGTGCGGCTGCGCAGCAGGAACGGGCCGGTGCCGACCGGGTTGGCGTTGAACGTCGCTGTCGCGAGGTTCGCCTCGTTGCCGAGGATGTGGCGCGGGATGATGTGCATGTTCTGCCACGCCCAGAGGAACGGCACGAACGGGCGCGACAGTTCCATCTCGATCGTGAAGTCGTCCTTCACCCGGAACGCCTTGATGAGGTCGAAGCCGGTGCGGCTGCGCACCGGCGTGTTCGGGCTCACGATCGCCTGGTAGGTGAACTCGACGTCCTTCGCGGTGAAGGGCGCGCCATCGCTCCACTTCACGTCGCGCTTGAGGTTGACCGTCCAGGTCAGGCCGTCGGCGGAGATGCCGCCGTTCTGGCGCGAGGGCACCTGCGCGGCGAGGTTGGGCACGAACGCGCCCTTGTCGTTGATGTCCCAGAGCGCGTCGAAGAGGCAGGCCTCCGGCACGTTCTCCGTCCCGGCGTTGACGAACAGGATCGGGTTGAACTGCACCGGCTCCTGGGTCATGCCGAGGATGATGCGGTCGCGGTTGATGGCCTGGCCCCAGACAGCGGGCGCGGCGAGCAGCGAGGCGCCGGCGGCCCCTCCTGCCAGTGCAGTGCGTCGCGAGATGCGTGTCGTCATGTCGTCTCCCCTTCTGCGGTTCGTGTTCACGGGTCCATCCTGAGGCGCGGGTCCAGCGCGTCGCGCAGGCCGTCGCCGAGGAAGTTGAAGCCCATCACCGTCGCGGTGATGGCCAGGCCGGGCAGCACGGCCAGCCACGGGATGGTGTCGAAGTAGCCCTGGGCGTTGGTGAGCATGTTGCCCCACGAGGCCAGGGGCGGCTGCACGCCGTAGCCGAGGTAGGAGATGTAGCTCTCCATCAGCACCGCCGAGGCGACCTTCAGCGTCGCGGCGACGAGGATCGGCGCGGCGGCGTTGGGCAGGAGCTCGCGGAACATGATCCGCGCGCGCGACGCGCCGAGCGCGCGCGCCGCGGCGACGAAGTCCTGCTCCTTCAGGTTCAGGATCTCGGCGCGGACGATGCGGCTGACCTCCATCCACGACGTCAGCCCGATGACGAGCGAGATCGACAGCAGCGTCGGCGGCACGAACGCCGCGACGACGAGCAGCAGGAACACCTGCGGGAAGCACAGCATCGTGTCGACGAAGCGCATGAGCAGCGTGTCGGCGAGGCCCCCGAGGTAGCCCGCCGCGATGCCGATCGCCGCGCCGGTCAGCACCGTCGTGGCCATCGCGACGAGCCCGACCGTGAGCGACACGCGCCCGCCATGGAGCAGCCGGGAGAGCGTGTCGCGGCCAAGCTCGTCGGTGCCGAGCGGGAAGCGCGGGTCGGCGAAGGGCGCGAGGAAGCGCACCGAGGTGTCGAGCAGCGTCGGGTCCTGCGGCGCCAGCGCCGGCGCGAAGAGCGCGGCCGAGAGCAGCAGGGCGACGACGACCGCGCCGCCCAGCGCGACGCGATGGCGCAGGAAGCGCCGCCAGACCCCGCCCGAGGCGACCGCGCCGGCGCTCACGACAGCCTCACGCGCGGGTCGATCGCCGCGATGGCGATGTCCGCGAGCAGGTTGCCGACGATCACGAAGATCGCGGTGAACATCATCATGCCCATGAGGATCGGGTATTCCTTCATCGTCAGCGCGTCGACGAAGAGCCGGCCCATGCCGGGCCAGGCGAAGATCGTCTCCGCCACCAGCGCGCCCGAGAACAGGAAGGGCAGCTCGACGCCGAGCAGCGCGACCAGCGGCTTGGCCGCGTTGGGGAAGGCGTGGCGCAGCAGGCGCGCGCGCGGCGACAGTCCCTTCGCGCGCGCGGTGCGCATGAAGTCCTGCTGCAGAGCCTCGAGGAAGGCCGAGCGCGCGTAGCGGCTCCAGGTTGCGGTGATGACGAGGGCGAGCACGAGCGTCGGCAGCACGAGGTGGCGGAGCAGCGACACCACGCTTCCCTCCTCGCCCAGCTCCCACATGCCGCCCGATGGCAGCCAGCGCAGCTCGATCGCGAAGACGTAGATCGCCATCAGCCCGAACCAGAAGGTCGGGAAGGACAGCGCCACGAGGGCGCCCGAGGTGGCGAGGACGTCGAAGACCGAGTAGCGCCGCGTCGCGCCGAGCACCCCGATCGCGAGGCCCACGACGATCGCGATGGAGAGCGCGCTGCCCATCAGCAGCATCGTCGCCGGCACGCGCTCGAGGATCACGCCGAGCACCGGGCGGCCGCCGAAGAACGTGTAGCCCCAGTTGCCGGAGAAGATTCCGGTCGCCCATTTCGCGTACTGGACATGAACCGGCTGGTCGAGGCCGAACAGGACCTTGATGCGCTCGATGTCCTGCGCCTGGATCGTCGGGTTGAGCGTGTAGACCGCGAGCGGCCCACCGGGCGCGAGGTGCATCAGCCCGAAGCCGATGACCGACACGCCGACGAGAAGCGGGATGGCCTGCAGCAGGCGGCGGAGCAGGAAGCCGATCATGGCTGGACCAGGTGGCAGGCGACGCTGTGGCCGGGCGCGACCTGGCGCGCGGCCGGGGCCTCGCGCGCGCAGGCCTCGACCGCGAGCGGGCAGCGCGGGTGGAAATGGCATCCCGAGGGCGGGCGTGCCGGGCTCGGCACGTCGCCGCGCGCCACGTGGCGCGCGCGGCGGCGGCCGGGCACGGGCTCCGGCACGGCGGCGAGCAGCGCCTGCGTGTAGGGGTGGCGCGCGCCGAAGAACAGCGCCTCGCGCGGCGCGGTCTCGACGATGCGGCCGAGATACATGACCGCCACGCGGTCCGCGACGTGGCTGACCACCGCGAGGTTGTGCGAGATCATCACGTAGGCGAGGCCGAGCTCGAGCTGCAGCCGCCGCATCAGGTTGACGATCTGCGCCTGGATCGACACGTCCAGCGCGCTCACCGGCTCGTCGCCCACCACCAGCTCGGGGCGCAGCGCAAGCGCGCGCGCGATGCCGACGCGCTGGCGCTGGCCGCCGCTGAACTCGTGCGGATAGCGGCGCGCGGCCTCCTGCGGCAGGCCGACCATCTCGAGGAGCTCTGCCACGCGCGCGCGGCGCTGGCGCGCGTCGCCGATGCGGTGGATCTCGAACGGCGCGGCGAGGATGTCGCCCACGCGCATGCGCGGGTTCAGGCTCGAATACGGGTCCTGGAAGATGATCTGCATGCGGCGGCGGAACGCCGCGAGCTCGCGCTGCCCGCGATGCGCGATCTCCTCGCCGCCGAAGCGGATGCTGCCCGCGGTGGGGTCGACGAGGCGCAGGATCGCCTTGCCCGTCGTCGTCTTGCCGCAGCCGCTCTCGCCGACCAGCGCGAGCGTCTCGCCCCGCGCGACCTCGAGGTCGACGCCGTCGACGGCGCGCACCATCCCGACGCGGCGGCGCAGCAGCCCCGCGCGGATCGGGAAATGCACCTGCAGGCCGGAGACGGTGAGCAGCGCCTCAGCCATCGAAGGGCTCCCAGCAGGCAAGCCGGTGGCCGGGCGCGGCGTCGAGCAGCGGCGGCGCCTCCGCATGGCAGCGCGCGGTGGCGCGTGCGCAGCGCGGCGCGAAGGCGCAGCCCGCCGGCCGCTCGCCGGGCCCGGGGACGACGCCCGGGATCTCCGGCAGCATCTCCGGGCGCGAACGCTCGATGCGCGGGATGCTGGCGAGCAGGCCGCGCGCATAGGGATGGCGCGCGCCGGCGAAGAGGACGTCGACCGGCGCCTCCTCCACGATGCGCCCCGCGTACATCACCGCCACGCGATGCGCGTTCTCCGCGATCACCGCGAGGTCGTGCGTGATCAGCAGGATCGCGCTGCCCAGCTCGCGCTGCAGGTCGCCCAGCAGCTCGAGGATCTGCGCCTGCACGGTCACGTCGAGCGCCGTCGTGGGCTCGTCGGCGACGAGCAGCGCCGGCCTGCAGGCGATCGCCATGGCGATCATCGCGCGCTGGCGCATGCCGCCGGAGAGCAGGTGCGGGTGCGAGGCCGCGACGCGCGCCGGGTCCGGTATGCCGACGAGGCGCAGCATCTCCTGCGCGCGCGCCGCCGCCTCGGCAGCGCCGAGTCCGAGATGGCGCATCGCAGGCTCCGCGATCTGCCGCCCGACGGTCATCACCGGGTTGAGCGAGGTCATCGGCTCCTGGAAGACCATCGACAGCGCACGCCCTCGCAGGTCGGACATCTCCCGCTCGGAGAGCGACATCAGCTCGACGCCGTCGAGCGCGACCTCGCCGCGCACGAAGCCGGAGAGCGGCGGCTCGAGCAGGCGCATGATCGAGAGCGCGGTCAGGGTCTTGCCGCTGCCGCTCTCCCCCACCAGGCCGAGCGTCTCGCCGCGGCGGAGCTCGAAGGACACTCCGTCGACGGCGCGCAGCGGTCGTGGCGAGGACGGTATGTGCAACTGGAGGCCGCGGACGGAGAGAAGCGCCCCCTGCGCGGCGGCCGCCGGCTCGACGAGCACGGGCGCCCCGGCGACGGTCATCGCGGTGGCGCGCGCCGCTGGCGCCGCGATGCGGGCGCGCCGTTCACCCGATCACCGCGCCGTCCTCGGACGCGACGTGGTGGAGCCACTCGAAGAAGCTCTCCGCGAAGGTCGAGAAGACCACGAGGTCGTAGCCGGGCGCGTCGTCGAACTGGTGCACGAGGCAGTTCACGTGGGCGATCGTCGTCGACGCGGCGCGTCCCGGGCCGAAGGCGCGGGGATGGAGGTCGACGCGACAGCCGCGCGAGAGCACCGCGCGCGCCGTGGGGCCGGAGATGCGGATCGTGGTGCGGCCGTGGGACTGGTCCTCGACCGCGGCGAGCCCGTCGAAGGCGGCGGCCGCGCGCGCGGCCAGCGCGCCCTCGGCGCCGCGCGGCGCGCAGAGGAACCAGGCCGTGGGCTGGATCCAGATCGCCGTGGCGTCTCCCGCCGAGGTCGCGCGCCCCGGCCCCGGCGGATCCATGCCGAAGGCGGCGCGCATCGCGGCGGCGAAGGCGGCCTCGCGGCCACGGCGGGGCATCACCTGCACGATGTCGCGCGCGGGCAGCGTCACGCGCAGCGGCGTCGTCGTGGCGGCGCCGAACGGGCCGGGCACGGCCGCGCGCGCGAGCGGATGGACGGGTTCAGGAGCGGACAAGGAGGTTCTCCGGGTCGTGCATGTGCGGGCTGACGATGGCGACCTGCGCCTCCTCGCCCATCAGCGGGTTCGCGGCGACCATCGTCGAGCCGATGCGCGCCTCGCCGTCGCGCAGCATGGCGAGGCCGATCCAGCCGCCGGGCCCGACCACCGAGCGCGTGACGCTGGTGATCCAGCCCTGGCTCGGTCCGCCGCCCTGCGCGACGAGATGCGCGCCGGCGCGGATCTGCCGCGACGGATCGATGCTGCGCAGCCCCACGAGGCGCGGGCGCGACGGGTCGACGAGGCCCGGGCGCAGCGCCATCGCGCGGCCGATGAAGTCGCCCTTCTTCTTGAGCATGCGCCCAAGGCCGAGGTCGTGCGCCGTCGTCTGCCCGTTGAGCTCGGGACCGGCGACATGGCCCTTCTCGATGCGCAGCAGGCCGAGCGCCTCGAGCCCGTAGGGCTCGATCCCGTGCGCCGCGCCCGCCGCCATCGCGGCGTCCCAGACGCGCGCGGCGAAGCCCGCGGGCATCGCGATCTCGAAGGCGAGCTCGCCGGAGAAAGAGATGCGGAACAGGCGCGCCGGCGCGCCGGCGACGCGGCAGTCGGCGACCGCCATGAACGGGAACGCCTCGTTCGAGACGTCGAGCCCCTCGACGATCGCCGCCACGACGTCGCGCGCGCGCGGGCCGGCGATCGACACGCCCGCCCACTGGTCCGTGATGCTCGCCAGGCTGACGTCGAGCTCCGGCCAGACCGTGGCGAGGTGGAACTCGAGGTGCTGCATCACCGGCCCGGCCTGCGCGGTCGTGGTGGTGACGAAGAACCGGTCCTTGCCGAGGCGGCTGGTCG
>CANMWW010000099.1 GCA_947500965.1 Alphaproteobacteria bacterium | reverse complement strand
GTTACCCCGGCGCTTTCTATCGCGACGTCGGCCCCTGCGCTCATCGCGATGCCGACATCAGCCGCTGCTAATGCGGGGGCGTCATTCACACCGTCCCCGGCCATCGCGACGCGCGCGAGGTCGGCCAGGCCGTAATGCGCGGCGAGATGCCGCGCCGCGGAGAGCTTCGATACGCCGCTCGCCGTCACCGAGGCGAAGACGATGCCCGGCATGGTCGGCGCGCCGGCCTCGTGGATGTCGACGCCCGGCATCGCCACGGTCGCGGCGCGCGCGCGGCTCCAGGCCGCGCCCTCGCGCGCCACGAACTGAACGCGCACCGGCGTGCCCGGCGGATCCGCGAGGTCCACGACTTCCACCTTCCGCCGCAGCATCGCCGCATGCGTCTCGATGTCCGGCGTCAGCCGCCGCACGTAGTAGCCACCCTCGGCGGTGTAGAGCTCGAGCTCGAGGTCCTCGGCGCGGGCGAGGTCGAGCACCTGCGTGCAGAGCTCGCGCGGCAGGCCCGCCGCGCGCGCCACCGCGCCGTCGCCGCCGAGGATCACCGCGCCGGAATCGAAGATGTGGAGGCCGCCGCGATCGAGGCGGCGCGCATAGTCCAGCGCGGCGCCGACGCCGGAGCGGCCGGTGCAGATGCCGAGATGCAGGCCCCGCGCGCGTGCGCGCTCGGCCGACTCCCAGACGCGGGGATGGACGCCGCCGGCGCCGTGAAGGGTGCCGTCGACGTCGACGAGGACGAGCTTGATCATCGCGCGATCCTAGAGCACGCGCCCGCCATCGACCACGAGCACCTGGCCCGTGACCATGGCGGCGCCGCCGATGAAGAAGAGCACGGCCTCGGCGATGTCCTCGGGCGTGCAGTTGCGCTTTAGCAGCGCGGCCTCGGCGCTGCCGGACTTGCGCGCCTCCGGCCAGGGCTGCGTCCACGGCGTGAGCACGAGGCCCGGAGCGATCGCGTTGACGCGCACCTCCGGCGCCAGCGCGCGCGCGAGGTTGCGCGTCAGGCTGATGACGCCGGCCTTGCTCGCGCCATAGGCCATCGAGCTGCCGGGCTGGGTGAGCCCCGCGACCGAGGCGATCGAGGTGATCCCCCCGCGCGCGGCCTTGAGCGCAGGCGCGGCCGTGCGCGAGCAGGCGAAGGTTCCGCGCAGGTTCGTGGCGAGCACCGCGTCCCAGAGCTCGTCCGTGACGGCATCGAGGTCCTGGATCGCGACCGGCTCGCGCACATGGGCGGTGCCGGCGTTGTTGACGAGGTGGTCGAGGCGGCCCAGCGCGGCGATGGCCTCGCCGACCATGCGCTCGGCCTCGGCGCGGCGCGAGACGTCGCCCGGCGCGGCGACCACGTCGAACCCTTCCGCGCGCAGCGCGGCGACCTGGGCCGGCCCGCGCGGGTCGTCGGCGAGGTGGTTGAGCGCGACGCGCGCGCCGCAGCGCGCGGCAAGCCGCACCGTGGCGAGCCCGATGCCCGAGGAGGCGCCGGTCACGAGGACGGCGCGGCCGGAAAGGTCGGCGGAGATCATGGCGTGGTCCTCCTCAGATGCCGCCGATGTCGCGCAGGTGCCGCTTGAGCGAGAGCAGGCGCTCGTCGCGCGCGCGGAAGAGCTCGTCTGGCGAGCGGCCACCATAGTCGAAGAACCCCGCGCCGCTCATCACGCCGGCTCGCCCCGCCTCCAGCAGCTTCTCCAGCGTCTCGCAGCGCGTGCGGTCCGGGGCGGGCACGACCGTCGCGTTGGCGAGCGCGCGGCGAGTCATCTCCAGCCCCGTGAAGTCGGCCTTCATCAGGTGCCCGAGGATCGGCAGGCGCAGCGCGAGGCCATGGATGACGGCGTCGTCGATGTCCTGCGGCGTCGCGTAGCCCTCGTCGAGCAGCCAGTTGACCTCGCGCGACAGCGCGGCCTGCAGGCGGTTGGCGACGTATCCGGGGATGAAGCGGCGCAGCACGACCGGCTTCTTGCCCCAGGAGGCATAGAGCGCGCGCAGCGCCTCGATGGCCGCGGGATCGGTGGCGTCGCTGCCCACGAGGTCGACGAGGTCGACGAGGTAGGGCGGCGTGTACCAGTGCGCGACCAGCGTCGTGCGCGCGCGGCGCGGCGCGGCATAGGGGAAGACGTCGAGGTAGGAGGTGTTGCTCGCGACCAGCGCGTGCTCCGGCGCCAGGCGGTCGATCTCGGCGAAGAGCGCGCGCTTGACCTCCTTGTCCTCCACCACCGCCTCGACGACGAGGTCGGCGCCCTGGAGCGCGGTCGCGAGGTCCGGCGTCGTGGCGATGCGCCCGCGCGCGGCCTGCGCCTGCTGCTCGGTCACCTCGCCGCCGCGCAGCAGCGTGTCGAGGGCGCCGTCGACGAGGAGAGGCGCGCGCGCGAGCGCCGCCGGGGAATTGTCCTGCAGCCGCACCTCGAGCCCGCCCAGCGCATGCACCAGCGCCAGCGCATGACCCATCGTGCCGGCGCCAAGCATGCCGACCCTCGCGATCCCCGTTCCCATCAAGCCCTCCTTGCGCGTCGGCGCGGCCTCACCAGGCGCGGGCGCGGCGCGCCGGCCGCCGCCCTGCCGATCTCCTCGATCATGCGCTCAACCGCCGCGTCGTCGAGCCTCGCGACGTTGGCGGCGAGCAGGTTCGCGAGTTCCGTCGCGCGCGCCGACAGGCCCGAGGTGTCCACCACGACGCGCGGCTGCGAGAGCGCGGCGAGCCGGTGCATCTCCTCGTAGTCGTCCCAGATCAGGTTGAAGTACTCGCAGATCTGGACGACGAGCGCGGGCGTGGGCCGCCCGCGATGGCCATGCTCGAGCGCGGACAGGTAGGCGGGCGAGAGCTGCAGGTCGGCCGCCATGCGCTTGAGCGCGACCGCGCGCGCGCGGCGCAGCTCGCGCAGCCTGGTGCCGAAGGGCGTCACGCGCCCGAGCCGTCGCGCGCGCGGTCGCGGCGCAGGTAGACGTACCAGGCGCCGCCGCCGCCGTGGCGCGCATGGGCGGGCTCGATGCGCAGCACGCGCGCGGCGTGCGGCCCGGAATTGATCCAGCGCGGCAGCATGCGCCGCAGGACGCCGTCGCCGTCGCTCCCCTTGCCGGTGATGACCAGCAGCAGCCGCTTGCCCGCCGAGGCGGCGCGGCCGATGAAGCCATCGAGCGCGGCATGCGCGTCGGCCTGCGTCATGCCGTGGAGGTCGAGGCGACCGGATATGGGGATGTCGCCGCGCTTCAGCCGCGCCAGCGTGGCGCGGTCGATCCCCGTCCCGGGTTGTGCGCGCGGCCCGGCGGGCGGCTTCGCCGGCGGCGGCTGGACGGGCGCGGCTGGCCTGGTGGTGGTGGCGGCATTGGAAGGCGCGGCCTGCGGTGGCTCCGCGGACCCGGCGCGGCGCTTGCGCGGACGGCGCCGGCGCAGCGGCTTCACGTCGGCCATCGCCTTCTGCCAGAGCGCCGCGTCCTCCGTGTCGGAGGGCGCGGGCCCGGGGTCACGCGAGCGCGTCATCCTCGACGACGATCAGGTGCAGGCGACGGGGGCCATGCGCGCCCATCTCGATCTTCTGCTCGATGTCGCCCGTGCGCGACGGGCCCGTCACGAGGTTGACCGTGCGCGGCATCGTGGCCGCGGCCATCGGCGCCGCGCTGGCCGCGCGCAGCCTGTCCCACGCATCCTCCAGCGGGCCGACCACGCGCGAGGCGGGCAGCACGACGACATGCGTGTCGGGCAGGAAGTTCATGGTCGCGGGCGAGCGTTCGCCCGAGGCGATCATCAGCGTCGCGGTCTCCGCCACCGCGGCGCAGGCGGACGTCACGCCGACGCCCTCCTCGCCCGAGGGCCTGCCGCGGGCGATCTCGAGCATCGGCGCGGCGGACCAGGGCACCGCGTCGAGCGTCGGGTCCGGGCTCATCTCGACGCGCGAGGGCAGGTTCTGGCTCTTGAGGTAGCGGGCGAGCTCGGCGGGCACGTCGGCGGCGCTGCGCACGCGCGCCACGCTGCAGGCCACCGCCTTCGCCTGGCGCTCGAGCAGGTCGAGGAGGCCGGCGCGGTCGAGGCCCTGGGCGCGCGCCGGCAGCTGGCCGCGCGGATGGCCCGCGAGCCGCGCCTCCAGCGACGACACGCGCGCCTCGTCGAGCGCGCCGCGGCCGAGCGACCTGCGGATGCCGCCGAGGATGGCGTCCCGGGCGGCGCTCATCGCCCGCCTCCCGCGCGGCGCCGTTCGCGCCAGAGGTCCTGGAAGGTACGCCCCTGCGGCGCGGGGAATTCGCGCGTCGTCGTCCAGCCGGAGGCGAGCGGCAGGTTGAAGAAGCTGCCATGCCGGCGGCCGAGCCAGCCCAGCGCCGACATCGCGCGCGCGGCGGCGAAGCGGTAGAGCGCGGGCCGGCGCGCGGCCCAGGCCCAGGCGCCGAGCGCGAGGCGAGAGACCCGCGTGCCGAGCCTGCGCTCCCATTCGCGCGCCCGGTAGTGGCGCATCATCTTCGGCAGCGGGATGCGCATCGGGCAGACGCTCTCGCACTTGCCGCAGAAGGTCGACGCGTTGGGCAGCGGCTTCGCGTTCTCCACGCCGATCAGGCTCGGCGTCAGCACCGCGCCCATCGGCCCGGGATAGACCCAGCCATAGGCATGGCCGCCGACCGCGCCATAGACCGGGCAGTGGTTCATGCAGGCGCCGCAGCGTATGCAGCGCAGGATCTCCTGGAACTCGGTGCCGAGCAGCGCCGAGCGGCCATTGTCGAGCAGCACGACGTGGTACTCGCCCGGCCCGTCGAGGTCGCTCGGGCGCTTCGGCCCGGTCGAGAAGGTCGTGTAGACCGACATCTCCTGGCCGGTCGCCGAGCGCGCGAGCACGCGCAGGATCGTCGAGGCGTCCTCGAGCGTCGGGACGATCTTCTCGAGGCTGGCGAGCACGACATGCGCCTTGGGCAGGAGCTGAGTCAGGTCGCCATTGCCCTCGTTGGTGACGATGACGCTCGACCCGGTCTCCGCGACGAGGAAGTTGGCGCCGGTGATGCCGACATCGGCCTCGAAGTAGCGCTTGCGCAGGATGCCGCGCGCCTCCGCGACCAGGCTCTGCGGCTCGGTCAGGTCGCGGCGCGCGTCGAGGTGGGAATGGGCGCGGCGGAAATCCGCCTCGATCGCGTCCTTCGTCAGGTGCACCGCGGGGGCGATGATGTGCGAGGGCGCCTCGTTGCGCAGCTGGATGATGTATTCGCCGAGGTCGGTCTCGACCGGCTCGATCGCGTGCTTCTCCAGGTGCGCGTTGAGGCCGATCTCCTCGGCGATCATCGACTTGCCCTTGGTGACGGTGCGCGCGCCGAGGCGCCGGCAGATGCCGAGCACGATCTCGCGCGCCTCCTCTGGCGTGCGCGCCCAGTGGACATGCCCGCCCGCCTCGTTCACGCGCCGCTCGAAGCGCTCGAGGTACCAGTCGATGTTCTCGAGGACGTGGTTCTTGATGTCGCGCGCCTGGTCGCGCAGCGCGTCGAACTCGGGAAGCTTCGCCACGGCCTCGGCGCGCTTGGTCGGGAAGCCGACCTTCATCTTGCCGAGGGCGGATTGCAGCGTCGGGTTGGCGAGGCCGACGCGCGCATTGGCGCGGAATTCGTTGGATGTCGCGAGCATCACTTCGACTCCCCGATCGGCGGCGCGTCCTGCTCCATGCCGGCGAGGACCTCCGCGACATGGCGCACGGCGACCGGGCGCGCGCCCTGCTCCATCGCCATGCGCTTGAGCTTGCCCGCCATGTTCATGAGGCAGCCCATGTCGCCGGCCAGCAGCGTGCCGGCGCCCGTGGCGAGGATGTCGGCGGCCTTCTCCGAGACCATCTTGTCCGAGACCTCCGGATACTTGACGCAGAACGTGCCACCGAAGCCGCAGCACGTCTCGGCGCCCGGCAGTTCCTTCAGCGTCGCGCCCGCGACGCCGGCGAGCAGCGCGCGGGGCTGCGCCTTCACGCCGAGCTCGCGCAGGCCGGAGCAGGAATCGTGGTAGGTCACGACGCCGTCGTGGCGCACGCCCTCGATGCGCAGGCCGCGCACCTCGTGCAGGAAGGCCGTCAGCTCCCAGGTGCGCGCCGCGACATGGCGCGCGCGCGGCGCCCATTCGCGGTCGCCGGCGAGGAGCTCCGGATAGTGCTCGCGGATCATGCCGCCGCACGAGCCCGACGGCACCACGACGTAGTCGTAGCCCTCGAGCATCACGATGGCGCGGCGCGCGAGCTCGGCCGCGTCGGCGTTGTCGCCGGAGTTGAAGGCGGGCTGGCCGCAGCAGGTCTGCCCTTCCGGCACCTCGACGTCGCAGCCCGAATCCTCGATGAGCTTCGCCGCGGCGAAGCCCACGCTGGGTCGGAAGAGGTCCACCAGGCAGGTGGCGAAGAGGCCGACGCGCGGCCTCGCACGGGTTTGCGTATCGCTCACGTCGCCTCGTCCATCCTTGCGCCTCGCGGGCCCGGCCGCCACGCGGCCCGGCCCGATCCCTTCGGGCAAGCCGCGCCCCGTGTCAACGCCCCTCGGCGCGCGCCGCGACGTCCCGGGGCAGGAGCACCCAGGTCCGGCCGCGCGAGCGCATCCGCCCGGCGCGCTCCGCGGCCTCCTCGCCCGTGCCCCAGAACACGTCGCCGCGCACGACGCCGCGTATCGCCCCGCCCGTGTCCTGGGCGACCAGCAGGCGGCGCACGCGCTTGGCCTCGTCCAGCGGGTCCTGGGCGTCGAGCCAGACCGGGACGCCGAGCGCGACATGGGCGCGGTCCACCGCGAGGCTGCGCCCGGGCACGAGCGCGACGCCCTCGCTTCCGATCGGCCCGTCCCCGGTGAGTTCGCGGAAGAAGACATAGGACGGGTTGGCATTCATGAGGTCCTGCGCGGCCTTGGCGTCCCTGGCCATCCAGGCGCGGATCGACTGCATCGAGACCTGTTCGCGCGGGATCTCTCCGCGCTCGGCCAGGATGCGGCCCACCGGCACGTAGCCATGGCCGTTCTGCGCGGCATAGCCCACGCGCATCTCCCCGCCCTCGGCCAGCGCGACGCGCCCCGAGCCCTGGATCTGCAGGAAGAAGGCATCGACCGGGTCGTCGACCCAGGCGATCGGCCGCGCGCGGCCGGACAACGCGCCGGCCTCGATCTCCGCGCGGCCTTCATAGGGCCGCAGCGTGCCATCGACGACGCGGCCGACCACGCGCTCGCCGCGCCAGGCCTCGCGGAACTGGCCGAGCTCGACGGCGACCATGTCGTCGGGCCGCGCCAGCAGCGGCGTGCGGAACGCCCCGCCCTGCCTCCTGCTGCCGCGCAGCAGT
>CANMWW010000098.1 GCA_947500965.1 Alphaproteobacteria bacterium | reverse complement strand
CGACGAAGCCGAGCCCGTCCCAGCCCGCGAGCGACGGGTCCGTCGCGAGCGCCTCGAGCAGGTCGAGGGAGCGGTCGAGGCGGTCGCTCTCCTCGGCGTCGACGTTGAAGCCGATGCCGCCGCGCGCCGCCGCGCGCGCGAGGTCCGCGAGGCGCGGCAGGAGCTCGTCCATGACGCGCGCGCGCTGGCTGCGCGCGTAGCGGGGATGGAGCGCGGAGAGCTTCACCGAGATGCCGGGGCCGGCGACGGGCCCGCGCCCCGCGTTCGCGGCGGAGATCGCGGCGATCGCCTCCTCGTAGCTCGCGAGGTAGCGCGCCGCGTCGGCGGCCGTGGCCGCCGCCTCGCCCAGCATGTCGTAGGAGAAGCGGAACCCGGACGCCTCGCGCGGCACGGCGCCGGAGATCGCGAGGGCGATGGTCTCGCCCGCGACGAACTGCTCGCCCATCAGCCGCATCGCGAGGTCCATCGCCTTGCGGATCACCGGCTCGCCGCCGCGCGCGAGCAGTCGCGTGAGCGCGGCGCCGAGTCCCTCCTCCGTCTCCGCCGCGACGAGCCGCCCCGTGACGAGCAGGCCCCAGGTCGCCGCGTTGACGAAGAGCGGCGCGCCGTGGCCGAGATGCGCGCGCCAGTCCCCGCGCGCGACCTTGTCGCGGATGAGCGCGTCGCGCGTGGCGTCGTCGGGGATGCGCAGCAGCGCCTCCGCGAGGCACATCAGCGCGACGCCCTCGGGCGAGGAGAGCGCGTATTCATGGACGAGCGCCTCGACGCCGATCGCGCGCGGGCGGGCGCGCAGCCGCGCGACGAGGTCGGCGGCGAGGCGCGCGGCGAAGGATGCCTCCTCGCGCGTCGGCGTGGCCGCCTCGAGGAGCGGCGGAAGGCAGGCGGGCTCTGGCCGACGGCAGGCGGCGCGGATCGCGGCGCGCAGGGGCGCGGGAGAGGTCATCGCGCGGCGACGGTGGCCGCGCGGGAAGGCGCGGCGGCGGCTTCGGTCGGGTGCATCCTTCCTCCTCGGGCGGCGCGCCTGCGTCGGCCTGCGCCAGCCAGTGCCTCGGGAGTGCCGCGGATCTTGCATCCGCGGCGGCATACCAGCCATAAAATTCGGGCCCGCGCGGTCCATGGGACGGCGCACCTTGCTTTCCTGCCCGAAACCAGGCCCGAGGGACCAAAAGTGACCGAATCGAAGATCGTGCTCATCGACCGCCACCCCGGCCGCTCGGCCCAGACCATCGGGATGGCGCGCGTGCTCGGCACCGACCCCGACCTGATCCACGAGCCCTCGGTCGGCGTCGTCGGCACGAAGGGCGACAGCCAGTGCTACCTCGGCGTCGTCGAGAAGGTCGACGCGATCCATGCCGCGCTCAAGTCGCGCATCGGCAAGGGCGAGGGCCAGTTGAAGCTGCGCCTCGTCCAGCCCGAGTACACGATCGCCACCTCGGACGGCATCCGCAACGGCACGCGCGAGATGCGCTACTCGCTGATCGGCCGCGAGGTCACGAACGACGCGCTGTGCGAGCACCTCGAGGCGAGCGGCCTCGCCGGCACGATCGCCGTCGTCGCCTGCGACAAGCCGCCCGTCGGCACGCTGGCGGCGCTGCTCGAGCACGACCAGCCGGGGATCATCATGTCCGACGGCACGATCCGCCCGGGCAAGGACCCCGCGACCGGCGAGGCGCTCGACATCGTCAGCGCCTACCAGGTCGCCGGCCACCCGGATCCCGAGCTGCGGCACCGGATCGCCTGCAACGCCTGCCCCGGCATCGGCAGCTGCGGCGGCATGTTCACCTACAACACGATGCAGACCTTCATCGGCGTCGTCGGCATGCAGCCGCTGCACATGGTCGCCGCGCCCTCCGACGACCCGCGCCGCACGAAGGACTTCCCCGCCGAGCTCGTCGGCCACCTCGCGCGCATGATCGAGACCGGCCTCAGGCCGCGCGACATCGTCGTGCGCGATTCGCTGCGCAACGCGGTGATCGTCTCCATGGCGATCGGCGGCTCGACCAACGTCGTGCTGCACGTGCCAGAGATCGCGCGCGCCGCCGGCTACGCCGACTTCTGGAAGGACGTGATGACGCCGGAGGAGTTCAACCACCTCTCGCAGCACGTCGTGCCGGTCCTCACCAACGCGCGGCCCTACGGCAAGTACTCGATGGTCGACATCGACCGCGTCGGCGGCATCCAGGTCATCGTGCGCGAGCTCCTCGACGCGGGCCTGCTCAACGGCGACGTCATGACCTGCACCGGCGAGACGCTGGCGGCGCAGGTCGCGCGCCTCGCGCCGCCCCGCGCCGACGGCGAGGTGATCCATTCCGTCGAGAAGCCCTATAAGCCCACCGGCGGGCTGCGCATGCTCGGCGGCAACCTGTCGCCGGACTTCTCCGCCATCCTCAAGCTCGCGGGCGTCGAGGGCGGGCTGGAGGACAACGTCTTCCGCGGCCGCGCGCGCGTCTTCGAGGGCGAGCGCGGCCTGCTCGAGGCGCTAGACAAGGCGCCGGACTCGTTCCGCAACCACGACATGATCATCGTGCGCTACGAGGGGCCGAGCGGCGCGCCGGGCATGCCCGAGATGCTCGACCCGACCTCGCGCATCACCACGCTGTGCCGCGAGCGCGGGATCGTGGTCGCGCTGATGACCGACGCGCGCTTCTCCGGCGGCTCGGTCGGGCTGGTGATCGGGCATGTCGGGCCGGAAGCGGCGCTGGGCGGCCCGATCGCCTTCATCGAGGACGGCGACGAGATCGTCGCCGACCTCAACGCGAACACGCTCGACTGCACCGCGCTGAAGGACCCCGCGACCCTCGCGCGGCGCAAGGCCGCGTGGGAGAAGGCGGTGGCCGCGAATGGCGGCATCCACCCGAATTGCGGCATCGCCGACACCCGCCTGCTGCATCGCGCCCGCCACATGGCCGTCCCGGCCGTGCGCGGCGGCGGCCTGCATCCCGGCCGCGACGTCTGGGTGCGCGCGCCGCGCGCGGCCGCGCGCTCGGGCTTCGTGCCGTCCAACCACCACCGGCCCGGCGCGCGCAAGGCGTTCTGACGCGGGGCGCGGGGCGCGCGCTGCACGGAGAGGTCCATGGCCGAACCGATGACCGGCGCGCGCTTCCTCGCCGAGGCCCTGCGCGGCCAGGGCGTCACGCATGTCTTCTTCGTCGACGCGATCCTGCGTCGCGCGCTGGTCGAGTTCGAGGCGCTGGGCATCGTGCGCGTCATGGCGCATTCGGAGAAGGCCGCCGCCTACATGGCCGACGGCCATGCGCGCGCCAGCGGCAGGCCGGGCATCTGCATGGCCCAGTCGGTCGGCGCAGCCAACCTCGGCGCGGGGCTGCAGGACCCGTTCCTCGCGCGCAGCCCGGTGATCGCGCTGACGGGGCGCAAGGCGCCGGCCTTCCAGCACCGCAACGCCTACCAGGAGATCGAGCACGGCCCGCCCTTCGCGGCGACCACCAAGTTCGCCGCGCGCGTCGACGATCCCGCGCAGCTGCCCGGCCTTCTCGCGCAGGCCTTCCGCGAGGCGACGACGGGCTCGCCGCGCCCCGTCCACCTCGACCTCGCCGGGCTGCAGGGCGAGATCGTCGAGACGGCGTCCTTCTCCGCGCCGCCCCTGGCCGAGCCGCGCTTCGCCGCCGCGCCGGCCTTCCGCCCGCTCCCCGACCCGGCCGACATCGCGGCCGCGGTCGCGGCCATCGAGCGCGCCGAGCGCCCGCTGATCGCCTGCGGCTGGGGCGCGGTGCAGGCCGGCGCGCATGGCGCCGTCCTCGCGCTCGCGGAGGCGCTCGACGCGCCCGTCGCCACCTCGCTCGGCGGGCGCGGCATCGTGCCGACGACGCATCGCCTGTCGCTCGGCGTCATCGGCACCTATTCCGCGCCCTGCGCCAACCGCGTCGCGCACGCGGCCGACCTCGTCGTCTGGATCGGCTCCGGCGTCGGCGACCAGGTGACGGCGGACTGGACCGTGCCGCCACCGGGAACGCCGGCGATCCAGGTCGACATCGATCCCGCGGAACTCGGCCGCAACCTGCCCGGCGCGCTGCCGATCCTCGCCGATCCCGCCCTTGCCGCGGCGGCGCTCGCGGCGTCGGTGCGCCGCCGCCATGCGACGAGCTGGGCGCGCCATGCCGCCGCGCAGGTCGAGGCCTGGCGGCGCGAGGTCGCGCCCCTCCTCGCCAGCGACGACGCGCCGATCCGCCCGGAGCGGCTCTGCGCCGAGCTCTCGCGCGCGCTGCCCGGGGACGCGATCCTCGTGAGCGACACCGGCTATTCCGGAATCTGGACCGGGACGCTGGTAGACCTGCCCTCGCCGGGGCAGTCCTACCTGCGCGCGGCAGGCTCGCTCGGCTGGTCCTTCCCGGCGGCGATCGGCGCGAAATGCGCCGCGCCCGGCAGGCCGGTCGTCGCCTTCTGCGGAGATGGCGCGTTCCACTACCATCTCGCGGAGCTGGAGACCGCGGTGCGCAAGGGCATCGCGGTCACCGTCGTGGTCAACGACAACTCCGCCTTCGCGCAAGGCCGCGCGGCGATCAGGCGGCTCTACGGCAACCGGCCCGGCGACCCCGACGACATCAACGCGTTCTCGCGCGTCGACTTCGCCGCCGTCGCGCGCGCCCATGGCGCCGAGGGCATCCGCGTCGAGCGCCCCGCCGACATCGCGCCGGCGCTGCGCGCGGCGATCGCCTCGCCGCGCGTCACCGTGGTCGACGTCGTGACCGACCCCGCGCCGCGCACGCCGGAGGCGTGGCGCCCCTAGCGCGCCGCCTCCGGCGCAAGCGCGGCGAAGGCCTCGAACTGGGACAGGAAGATCCTGCCCTGGAAATGCGCGAGGAAGCCGGCGCGCCGCAACGTGTCCATCACCGGTCCCTTCACCTCCGAGAGATGGAAGCAGATGCCGGCCGAGGCGAGCCGCGCGGAGATCGCCTCGAGGCTCTCCAGCGCGCTGGCGTCGACCATGTTCACCGCCGAGCACACGAGCACGACGTCGCGCAGTTCCGGGCGCTCCGCCACCTCCGCGAGGAGGCGATCCTCGAGGAAGCGGGCATTGGCGAAATAGAGGCTCTCGTCGATCCGGATCAAGAGGAGCGCGGGCGCGGTGACGACGCGATGGCGCTCGACGTTGCGGAAATGCTCGGTCCCCGGCACGCGGCCGACGATGGCGACATGCGGCCTGCTCGTGCGCCAGAGGAAAAGGAGCAGGGACAGGCCGACCCCGGCGAGGATCCCGGCTTCCACGCCGGCGACCAGCACCAGCACGATCGTCGCCGCCATGGCCGCGAAGTCGGCGCGCGAGCATGCCCATGCCCGGCGCACGGCGCCGATGTCCACGAGGGCGAGGACGGCGACCACGATCGTCGCCGCGAGCACCGCCTGCGGCAGCAGGCGGAAGAGCGGCGTCAGGAAGACGGCGGCGCCGAGGATCCCTGCCGCGGTGAAGGCGCCGGCCAGCGGCGTCGCCGCCCCCGCGTCGAAGTTGACGACCGAGCGCGCGAAGCCTCCGGTGACCGGATAGCCACCGGAGATGGCGGCGGCGACGTTCGACGCGCCGAGCCCGACGAGTTCCTGGTTGGGCACGATGCGCTGGCGCCGACGTGCGGCGAGCGTCTGCGCAACCGAGACCGATTCGACGAAGCCGACGAGGCTGACGAGCACCGCCGCCGGCAGCAGGGCGCGCCAGAGCTCGGCGTCGAACGCGGGCATGGCCAGGGGCGGCAGGCCAGCCGGGATCTCACCCACGAGCCTGACGCCCGCGGCGCCGAGGTCGAGGGCGGCGACGGCGGCGATCGACGCGACGATCGCGGCCAGCGGCCCCGCACGCGCGACGATGTCGGCGGCGCGCGCACCGAGCCCGAGGCGCAGCAGCATGGGCTTGAGCGATCGCCTCGCCCAGAGGAGGAAGGCGACGCTCGCGACGCCGATCGCCAGCGTCGGCGCATGCGTGTCGCCGATCCCGCGAAGGAGCGCGGGCAGCAGGCGTGGGAGCGTGTCGCCCTCGGCGCGGATGCCGAGGAGGTGCTTCGCCTGGCCGCAGGCGATCAGGATCCCGGAGGCGGTGACGAAGCCGGAGATCACGGGGTGGCTGAGGAAACTCGCCAGGAAGCCGAGCCTGAAGGTAGCCATCGCCAGCAGCACGAGCCCCGAGAGCAGCGCGAGCGTCGCCGCGGCGGCGACGTATTCCGGCGTGCCCGGCACCGCAACCGGGGCGAGCGCTGCGGCCGTCATCAGCGAGACGACCGCGACCGGCCCGACCGCGAGGCTGCGGCTCGTGCCGAAGGCCGCGTAGGCCACGAGCGGCAGTATCGAGGCGTAGAGGCCCGCCTGGGGCGGCAGCCCCGCGAGCATCGCGTAGGCGAGGCCCTGGGGCACGAGCATGATCGCCACGATCGCCGCCGCGAAGAGGTCGGCGCCGGCCTCGGCGCGGCCGTAGCTGCGCGCCCAGTCCAGGGCCGGCAGCAGGCTCGCCGCGCGCAGGCGCGCCCGACTGGTGCGCGCGCGACCCGGAGGCGGGTCCTCGGGCGAAGGCACTGCCTGCGCGCCCGTCAAAGCGCGTTGACCGGGACCTTGAGGAAGATGCGGCCGTCGGGCCCGGCCGGCGGCAGGGCGCCTGCGCGCATGTTGACCTGCAGCGCGGGCAGGATGAGCCGCGGCATGCCGAGCGTGCGGTCGCGCGCCTCGCGCATCGCGACGAACTCGTCCTCGCCGATGCCGTCGCGGACATGGATGTTGCGCGCGCGCTCCTCCGCGACGCTGCTCTGCCATCGTATCTCGCGCCCGCCCGGCGCGTAGTCGTGGCACATGAAGAGCCGCGTCGCCGGCGGCAGGTCGAGGATGCGGCGCATGGACCGGTAGAGCGTGCGCGCGTCGCCACCGGGGAAGTCGGCGCGCGCCGAGCCGCCATCGGGCATGAAGAGCGTGTCGCCGACGAAGGCCGCGTCGCCGACGACATGGGTCATGCAGGCCGGCGTGTGGCCGGGCGTGTGCAGCGCGACCGCGCGCATCCCGCCGATCATGTAGCTGTCGCCATCCGCGAGCAGGCGGTCGAACTGGCTGCCGTCGCGAGCGAAGGCGGGCCCCTCGGCGAAGATCCTGCCGAAGGCCTCCTGCACGACCGTGATCCGCTCGCCGATCGCGACGCGACCACCCAGCCTCTCCTTGAGGTACGGCGCGGCGGAGAGATGGTCCGCGTGCACGTGGGTCTCGACGATCCACTGCACCTCGAGGCCATGCGCGCGGACATGCGCGGCGATCGCGTCGGCGCCGGCGAAGGAGATGCGCCCGGCAGCCTGGTCGAAGTCCATGACCGGATCGACGATGGCGCAGGCGCGCGAGCCCGGATCCCTGGCCACGTAGCTGATCGTGTTCGTCGCGGCGTCGAAGAAGGCGGCGACTTCCGG
>CANMWW010000097.1 GCA_947500965.1 Alphaproteobacteria bacterium | reverse complement strand
TGGCGCGGGATGGCGCGGCCGGCGGCGATGCGCAGGAGCGACGCCTTCTGCGGGCCGTCCTCGACGCCCAGCGCGGCCTCGTGGACGCCGCGCGTCACCTGGCGCCAGGGCAGGGCGTCCAGCCCGCCGGGCATGCGCGCGCGCAGCGCGGCCGGGAAGCGTTCCGCGCAGGCGGGCATCGCCCTCGCGGGCTCCGCGGCGTGGCCCGCGTCGATGCGCGCGAAGAGCCGGTCGAGCGCGTCGGGCGCGGTCGCGACGGGCTCGATCGTGTCGAGCATCGCGCCGCCCACCGCCTCGAGGCAGCGATGGCGCCTGCGCGCCGCCGGGTTGAGCGCGACATGGGTCGCGACGAGGAGGTCGACCGGGGCCGAGGCGGCGCCTCGCGCGTGGTCGAGGAGAAGCTCGTCGGCGGCTTCGCGGATCCGGATTGCGTTCATGTCCATCATGCCTGTTCAGCGAACCTAGTGCGCAGCCGCGCCATGGCGAGTCGCAGCCGCGACTTGACCGTGCCCAGCGGCACGCCGATGCGCGCGGCGATGTCGCTGTGCGAGATGTCCTCGTAGTAGGCGAGGCGCAGGATCTCCGCCTGCTCGCGCGGCATGGCCGCCACGGCCTCGGCGATGGCGCCCTCCCAGCGCACCGCCTCGGCCTCGTGGTCGGGGGAGGGCGGCGGCTCGGGCTGCAGCGCGGGATCGTTGGGGTCGAGCCCGCCGCGCGGCACGCGCCTCAGCGCGTCGATGCGCTTGTTGCGGGCGATGGTGAAGATCCAGGTGGCGACGCCGGCCTGGGAGGGGTCGTAGGTGGCGGCGCGGCGCCAGACGGCGAGCATCACCTCCTGGAGGAGGTCCTCCGCCCCGCTGGAATCCGATCCGAGGCGCATCAGGTAGCTCTTCACGCGCGGGCCGAAATGGCCGAAGAGCTCGGCGAAGGCAGAGCGATCCTGCTCGCGCGCGACGCGCAGCATCAGCGCGGCGTGCGGCATGACGGCCGCCTGCCCCTCGATCCCTTCCCCCGACATGCGCCCTTGGTAGCCCTGGCGCGGCCTTGCCTCAAGGGGGTGCGCGCCAGGCGGGGCGGCGGCGGGCCTGGGGCCGCGGGATGGCGCGCCCGGGCGGCGATTGACGCTCAACATGCACCATGTCATACGCCGGGCACCGCGCGACGGATCACCGCCGCGCGCGAACCGCTCAGCCAGGCAGGGGTCTCGCCGTGGGTCGCGCCCGGATCTTCCTTGTGCTTTCGCTCCTCTTCGTCGCCTGCGGCCCCGCGGCCCTCGCCCAGGGCCAGCAGGGCTTCAAGTCGCTCGGTAGCGCCGAGGGCTGGCAGGCCTACGAGTTCGGCGAAGGAGCCGCCAAGGTCTGCTACGTGACCGCCGCCCCGACCTCCTCCCAGGTCAAGCCGGCAGGCGCCAAGCGCGACGACATCCGCTTCATGGTCACGCATCGCCCGGCGCAGAGGCAGCGCGACGAGGTGAGCTTCCACCCCGGCTACCCGGTCAGCACGGCCAAGCCCGTGGTCGCCGTCGTCGACAAGGCCAGGAACTTCGAGTTCACGCGCCGCAGCGACAAGGCGCCCCAGGTCATCTGGAGCCGGGACCCGGAAACCGACAAGGCGATGGTCGCCGCGCTGCGCGCCGGCAAGGAACTCGTGGTGAACGGCGTCTCGCAGCGAGGCACGCTGACCGCCGACACCTTCAAGCTCGCGGGCTTCGCCAAGGCGCTCGAGCTCGCCAGCAGGGCCTGCGGGCTGCCCTGATCGTCCCGCGCCGGCCTCCACCCGACCGGCCAAGCAGAGCCCCCATGGACACCCAGGCCTCGCCCGCGCCGGCCGCCGACAAGCCGGAGATCGATACCGCGCAGGCGCCGCTCGCCCCGCGCGCCGACGGCCGGCGCAACCTCGTCGGGCTGGCGCGGCCGGAGATCGCCGCGGCGCTGGCCGAGTTCGGCGAGAAGCCCTTCCGCGCCTCGCAGATCTGGCGCTGGATCTACGTGCGCGGCGCGACCGACTTCGGCGGCATGAGCGACATCTCGAAGGGGCTTCGCGCGCGGCTCGAGGAGCGCTTCTACGTCTATCGTCCGGCGATCTCGCGCCACCAGACCTCGATCGACGGCACCCAGAAATGGCTGCTGCGCATGGAGGACGGCGCGGAGATCGAGTGCGTCCACATCCCCGAGAAGGAGCGCGGCACGCTCTGCGTGTCGAGCCAGGTCGGCTGCACGCTGACCTGCCGGTTCTGCCACACCGGCACGCAGCGCCTGGTGCGCAACCTCGAGGCCCACGAGATCGTGGCGCAGCTGCTCTCGGCGCGCGACGCCTTCGGCGAGTGGCCGCCGCCCGAGCATGGCCGCAAGCTCACGAACATCGTGATGATGGGAATGGGCGAGCCGCTCTTCAACTACGACAACGTCGCGCGCGCGCTGTCCATCGCGATGGACCAGGACGGCTTCGCGCTGTCGCGCCGGCGCATCACGCTCTCCACCTCCGGCGTCGTGCCGATGATCCGGCGCTGCGGCGAGGAGCTGGGCGTCAGCCTCGCCATCAGCCTGCACGCGGTCACCGACGAGCTGCGCAGCCGCATCGTGCCGATCAACAAGAAATGGCCGATCGCCGAGCTGCTCGACGCCTGCCGCTCCTATCCCGGCGTGTCGAACGCGCGGCGCATCACCTTCGAGTACGTGATGCTGAAGGGCGTGAACGACTCGCTCGCCGACGCGCGCGGCCTGGTGCAGCTGCTCACCGGCATCCACGCCAAGGTGAACCTCATCCCCTTCAATCCCTGGCCGGGCTCGGAGTTCGAGTGCTCGAGCTGGGACCAGATCGAGAAGTTCTCGGACGTGCTGGCGGATGCCGGCTTCACCACGCCGGTGCGCCGGCCGCGCGGCCGCGACATCCTCGCGGCCTGCGGCCAGCTCAAGAGCGACACCGAGCGCCAGCGCCGCGCGGCGGCCACGCCGGGCTGAGGCGCCGCGGGGCGCTCAGCGCTTCTGGTACTGGGTCGCGCCGAACAGCATCTCGCGCGCCCTGGCGTCGGGCGGCCCGGCCCGGCGCCGCTCGGCGAGCAGAGCGCAGCCGCGCTTCGTCGCCGGGCGCGCGTCGATCGCCTCGAACCAGCGCCGCAGGTTCGGGAACTGCGCCATGTCCTGCCCCTGCCGGTCCGGGAAGCGCAGCCAGGGGAAGACCGCCATGTCGGCGATCGAGTAGGCGCCGCCGGCGAGCCATTCCCCGCGCGCGAGGCGCCGGTCGAGCACGCCGTAGATGCGGCGGCCCTCGTTGACGTAGCGGTCGATGGCGTAGCGGATCGGCTCGGGCGCGTAGTTGAGGAAGTGCCCGGCCTGGCCCAGCATCGGCCCGACGCTCGCCATCTGGAACATCAGCCACTGCGCGACGTCGTAGCGCGCGCGCGTCTCCGCCGGCCAGAAGCGGCCGTGCTTCTCCGCGAGGTACATCATGATCGCGCCGGATTCGAAGATGGCGAGCGGCTTCCCGCCCGGGCCGTCGCGGTCGACCAGCACCGGCATCTTGTTGTTGGGCGAGATCTCGAGGAAGTCCGGGCGGAACTGGTCGCCCGCGCCGATGTCGACGGGCACGACCTCGTAGGGCTGGCCGAGCTCCTCGAGCAGGATCGAGACCTTGTAGCCGTTGGGCGTGGGCCAGGCGTGGAGCTCGTACATCGGCTTGCCTCCGTCTTGCGTTGGACGGTCCATTCAACGCCAGTCGCGCGCCGGTGGCGAGTCTTGCCCGGCGGGGCGCGATCCCTATACTCCGCCGCGTTTTTCTCCCCCCGCGAGGACGCGAAGATGGCTCAGCCGATCGTTGGCAAACCGGTCCGCAAGGTGGTGCTCGCCTATTCCGGCGGCCTCGACACCTCGATCATCCTGAAGTGGCTGCAGACGACCTATGGCTGCGAGGTCGTCACCTTCACCGCCGACCTCGGCCAGGGCGAGGAGCTGGAGCCCGCGCGCAGGAAGGCGCAGATGCTCGGCGTGAAGGAGATCTTCGTCGACGACCTGCGCGAGGAATTCGTGCGGGACTTCGTGATGCCGATGTTCCGCGCCAACGCGCTCTACGAGGGCCAGTACCTGCTCGGCACCTCGATCGCGCGCCCGCTGATCGCGCGCCGGCAGATCGAGATCGCGCGCAAGGTCGGCGCCGACGCCGTGTGCCACGGCGCCACCGGCAAGGGCAACGACCAGGTCCGCTTCGAGCTCAGCTACTACGCGCTGCAGCCGGACATCCGCGTGATCGCGCCCTGGCGCGAATGGGACCTCGACAGCCGCACCGCGCTGATCGAGTTCGCCGAGAGGAACCAGATCCCCATCGCCAAGGACAAGCGCGGCGAGGCGCCGTTCTCGGTCGATTCGAACCTCCTGCACATCTCCGCCGAGGGCAAGGCGCTCGAGGATCCGTGGGAGGAGCCGGGCGAATACGTGTACTCGCGCTCGGTCGCGCCGGAGCAGGCGCCCGACAAGCCGGAATACGTCGAGATCGAGTTCGAGAAGGGCGACCCGGTGGCGGTGAATGGCCGCCGCCTGTCGCCGGCCGAGATGCTGACCGAGCTGAACGCGCTCGGCGGCAGGCACGGCATCGGCCGCCTCGACCTCGTCGAGAACCGCTTCGTCGGCATGAAGTCGCGCGGCGTCTACGAGACGCCGGGCGGCACGATCTGGCACGTCGCGCATCGCGGCATCGAGTCGATCACGCTCGACCGCGGCGCGGCGCACCTCAAGGACGAGGTCATGCCGCGCTACGCCGAGCTGATCTACAACGGCTTCTGGTTCGCCCCGGAGCGCGAGATGCTCCAGGCCCTGATCGACAGGAGCCAGGAGAACGTCACCGGCACGGTGCGCGTGAAGCTCTACAAGGGCCACGCGCGCGTGGTCGGCCGCAAGGCGCCGCGCTCGCTCTACGACATGCGCATGGTCACCTTCGAGGCCGACCAGGGCGCCTACAACCAGCGCGACGCGGAGGGCTTCATCAAGCTCAACGCGCTTCGCCTGCGCCTCGGCGCGCGCGCGCGCGCGCGCTAGGCAAGAAGCGGCATCGGGGGCGGCGGGGGTCCGGCGCCCCCGGCGCCCCGCCCCCGGGGGAGGGGGCGCCGCGTCCGCCGAGGGGGAGGGACGCATGATCCCGGTCGAGTTCCACGCCGCCTTCGCGCTGGCGACGTTCCTCGCGCTCGTCGTCGCGCTCATCCTCGACCTCGTCGACCTCGCGGTCGGCGGCATGCTCGCCGTCGCGGCCGTGCTCGCCGCCGGCATCCTAGAGCCGCACGACCTGCGCTCTGCCGCGGCCGAGGCGGGACCGACCCTGTCGCTGCTCTTCGGCGGCATGGTGCTCGTGCGCATCCTGACGCCCACCGGCCTGTTCGACGCGCTGGGCCAGGGCCTGGTGCGCGCCTCCAGGGGCAGCGGCGCGCGGCTTCTGGTCGCCTTCACCCTCGCCGCGGTGCCGACCTGCGCGTTCCTGCCCAACGCGACGGTCATCCTGCTCTTCGCGCCCATCCTGCTGAAGGCGTGCGAGCGCATGGGGCTCGACCCGGTGCCGCCGCTCGTCTTCCTCGTCGCGGTCGCGAACTCGGCGGGCCTGCTCACGCTCGTCGGCGATCCGGCGACCTTCATCGTCGGCTCGGGCATCGGCATGACCTTCGACGCCTACCTGCGCGGCGTCAGCCCCTTCGGCTTCGTGGCGATCGGCGCGCTGCTGCTCGCCAGCCTCGTCGTGCTCCGCGGCACCTGGACGGCGCGCAGCCCCGGGCCGGTCGCGCAGGAGGAGGTGCGGCTCCACCGCCCCGCCTACATCGCCGCCGCGCTCGCCATCTTCGCGCTGCAGGTCCTGCTCTTCGTCTGGGGCGACATCGAGGGCATCAGCCCGCCCGAGGCCGCCTTCATCTGCGCGGCGCTCGGCCTACTCGTCATCTACGGGCTGCGCGTCGAGTCGCCGGGCGCCGTGCTCGTCGACGTCGACTGGCGCACGCTGATCTTCATCGCCTGCATGTTCATGATGGTGCAGGCGCTGATCCATACCGGCTGGCTGCAGGGCGGCTCGCGGCTCATGGCGTCGATCTTCGGCGAGCGCACGGCGCTCGCGGCGATCGCCATGATCTGGGTGGTCGGGCTTCTGTCCATGGCACTGCCCAACGTGCCCGTGGTCATCGGCCTGCTGCTGGTCGTGAAGGGCTACCTCGTGCAGGTCGAGGCCGTGCCGGAGGAGGCGCTGGGCGCGAATTTCTCGGACTGGCCCGCGCATCTCCTGCCGGTCTTCGTGGGCATGATGTTCGGCGCCACGCTGGGCGGCAACGCCACGGTGATCGGCGCGGCAGGCAACGTCGTCGCCGCGGGCATCGCCGCGAAGGCGGGCCACCCGATCGGCTTCCTGCGCTTCCTGCGCATCGGACTGCCGCTCACGCTGGCGCAGCTCGTCGCCTCGACGCTCTGCATCCTCTGGATGCTGCGCTGAGGCTCAGCCGCCGGCCCGCGCCTCCAGCGCGCGCAGCCGCAGCGCCAGCGCCGCGCCGGCGGCGCTCGCCGCCAGCAGGACGAGCGGCGACCATGTCCAGCCGCCGGTTGCCGCCGCCAGCGCCGCGACCGCGGGCGGGCCGACCATCTGGCCGAGGTTCGAGCCCTGCATGACGAGGCCGTTGCTCGCCGCCGCGAGGTCGCGCGCGGGCGCGAGCCCGGGCACAGCGCCCAGCACCGCCGCGGGCAGCACGCCGCCGAGCATCGACAGCGCGGCGCAGAGCGCGTAGCGCGGCGCGAGGCCGAGGCCGCCGGCGTGGATCGCCAGCGAGCAAGCTCCCATGCCGGCGTTCACGGCGAGCACGAGCGCCCAGCGCGGCGCGCCGCGATGCACGAGCCACCCGCCCGCGAGGTTGCCGGGGATGTTGAGCGCGACGGCGAGGCCCGCCATCGCCGCAGCCATCCCCGGCGCGACGCCGTGCTCCTCGGCCAGCAGCGTCGGCAGGAAGCCCAGCACGGCGAGGTAGTGGAGCGTGTAGCAGGCGAAGATGGCGGCGAGCAGCGGCGGGCCGGGCGCCGCCAGCGTCGCGCGCAGCCCGGCCAGGAAGCCCGCGCGCGGCGGGCCGGAGATGGCTGGCGCGCCGCGCGTGGCGGCCGCGAGCGCCAGCGCGAAGCACGCGGCCGCGATGGCGTTGGCGAGCCAGAGCCCGCGCCAGCCCCAGGGCGCCAGCGCCAGCGGCGCGAGCGCGAGCATCCCGGCCATGCCGGCGGGCATGTACGTGCTCCAGAAGCCGAGCGCGAGGCCGAGGTCGCGCGGCCGCGCGAAGGCGCGGACCAGCGCCGGCACCGCCACGACCACGGCCATGAAGCCGAGCCCCTCGGCGAAGCGCGCTGCGAGGAGCCCGCCCGGCCCCTGCGCCATCGCGCCCGCGGCGCCGGCCGCGGCAAGTAGCGCGAGGCCGGCGAGCACGACGCGGCGATGGCCGAGCCTGTCGGCGAGCGCGCCCAGCGCCATGCCGGTCGCGACGCCGAGGACGTTGAAGGCCGAGATGACCCAGGCGCT
>CANMWW010000096.1 GCA_947500965.1 Alphaproteobacteria bacterium | reverse complement strand
GGGGTTCTGGATCGCCACCTTCGCCTTCGCGATGCGCGGCGGGTGAGGCGGCCCGGGCCGTCGGCCGGGCCGCCGCGCCGCCGCGATGCTCAGCCCTTGCGGCTGGCCTCGTAGCGCGCCTTGGTCTCGGCGTTCATCGGGTAGAGGCCGGGCAGCACCACGCCCTTCTCGACCTCGCCCATGATCCAGCCCTCCAGGCGCTCCTGCTCGGGCGCGGAGGCGCAGACCTCGTCGATCAGCTTCTGCGGGATCAGCACCGCGCCGTCGTCGTCGACGAGGACCCAGTCGTCCGGGAAGACCGCGACGCCGCCGCAGCCGATCGGCTGCTGCCACGCGACGAAGGTCAGTCCGGCCACCGAGGGCGGCGCCGCGGCGCCGCTGCACCACACCGGAAGGCCGGTGCCGAGCACGCCCGCCAGGTCGCGCACGACGCCGTCGGTGACGAGGCCCGCCACGCCGCGCTTCTTCATGCGCGCGCAGAGGATGTCGCCGAAGATGCCGGCGTCGGTGTGGCCCATCGCGTCGACGACGGCGATGCAGCCCTCGGGCATCGCCTCGATCGCCGCGCGGGTGGAGATCGGCGACGACCAGGACTCCGGCGTCGCGAGGTCCTCGCGCGCCGGCACGAATCGCAGCGTGAAGGCGCGCCCGACGAGGCGCTTCTGGCCCGGCGCGATCGGCCTGGTGCCGCGCATCCAGACGTTCCGCAGGCCCTTCTTGAGCAGGATGGTCGTGATCGTGGCAGTCGAGACGCCGGAGAGGGTCTCGATGATCTTTGCGTCGGACATTGCGCGGCCGTTCCCTGTCTCGTCTATGTAGGAGCGAGACATTGTCCCAGATCAGTGCGCGAGGCTAGGGGGCCGCGCGTGGCCGCGACATCGCCGAGAGCCAGGCCGCCGCCCTTCGCGCGCCGCCGAACGTATAGACATGCAGGCCATGGCCGTCGGCGCTCGCCACGCTCGTGCCGAGGGCGGCGACCAGGGCCTCGAGGCTGGCCGTCGGGTCCGCGTTCCCGGCCAGTTGCAGCGCACCGGTGCCGAGGTTCGCGGCCGCCCGCAGCGAGTCCCCCACCCCGCAGAGCCGCGCATAGCGCATCAGTGTCGTGACGGCGCATGGCCCCGCGATGCCGAGGCGGACCTGGCTGCCGGCAGGCATCCGCCGCGCGAGCGCGGCTACGTTCTCGGGCTCGAAGGAGAACTGCGTGACGATCCCGGCCGCGATGCCGAGGCGCGCCGCGAGGTCGAACTTGCGCTGCATCGAGGCGGCAAGCGCCGCCACCGTGATCCGCGGATGCGCGTCGGGATAAGCCCCGAAATGGACGGCCCCTATCCCCGTGCCGAGGATCATGTCCGCCGCCAGGAGGTCGGCCGCCTCCTTGAACGGGCCGGCAGGAGGATCGAGGTCGCCCCCGAGCGCAAGTATCTCGCGGACGCCTGCCGTGGACGCCGCCTCCATGAACGAGCCGAATTCGCTCCGGCTGGCGATCCGTCGCGCAGCCACGTGGGCGACGGGCTCGAAGCCGGCCGCGCGCAGGGCTGCAAGCGTCGGCACGCCGTTGCCGAGGGGGCGCCCGGGAAGGTGTGGCACGAAGATGCGCGTGCCCGCAGGCAGCAGGCGGGCGAGCTCGGGTATCTGGTCCGTCGCGCCGGGCAGCAATTCGAGGCTGGCGGTGCCGGCAAGATGTGCGCAGGCGCGACCAAGCGCGTTGGCGTCGGGCATCCCGGCGGGCATGGCCTCAGGCGAAGGGAAGGCCGGAGACGGCGCCCGGCCTTTCCGCCCCGTCGACGCTGAGGACGGTCACCGGCTGGCCTGGATCCCAGTGTCCACGCTCGACCATCGACAGCCCGACATTGCGCCCGAGGCGTGGAGACCATCCGGCAGACGTGACCTGGCCGATGCGAGGGCCGTCCGGCCCTTCGGCCGTGACCGGCCATGGCTTGCCGCAGGGAGGGCAGGGACCGCCATCGAAGACGATGCCCCTGATCTGCCGCTCCACGCCCTGGCGGGCGATCCTGGCGAGCGCATCGCGCCCGACATGCTCGACCTGGCCGTCGGTCCTGCAGAACTTCCCCATCCCGCATTCCAGCGGGTTGTTGGCGCGCGTCATCTCGTTGCCATAGGAGAGCAGGCCGGCCTCGATGCGGTCGGGCACGTTGGGGCAGCCCGGCGCGATTCCCAGCGGCATCCCCGCCTTCCAGATCGTGTCCCATAGCGCCGGGCCGAGGCTGCCGTCCCTGAGGAAGACCTCGAAGCCGCCTGGCCGCGAGTAGCCGGTGCGCGCGATCACCTGCCTGGTGCCGCGGAAGTCGAAGATGCCGAAGCGGAAATGGCGGATCTCGCGCACCGCGTCGCCGAACACGGATGCCATAAGGTCCTCTGCCTTGGGCCCCTGCACCGCGAGCGGCGAGACGTCCGGCTCGTCGACCGACACGTCGAGGCCGCGCCCTATCGCAAGGCCCTTGGCCCAGAGCAGCACGTCGGAGTCCGCGATGGAGAGCCAGTAGCGGTCATCGGCGAGCTTGAGCAGGACCGGGTCGTTGATCATGCCCGCGCGCTCGTCGATCAACGGGACGTAGAGGCACTGGCCGGGCACGGCGCGCGAGATGTCGCGCGGCGTCATCCACTGGACGAGGTGCCCGGCGTCCGGCCCCGCGATCTCGACCTGCCGCTGGCAGGAGACGTCCCACACCTGCACGTGCTCGCGCAGGTGGATGAAGTCCTCCGCGACCGACCGGCCGAACGCCTTCGGCAGGAGCATGTGGTTGACCACCGAGAAGCCGGTCACGCCATGCGCTTCCACGCGGTCGGTGTAGGGCGTGCGCCGGATGCGGCGCGACATGTTCAGTCCCGACGTGGACATGCGTTTTCTCCTCGGCGTCAGTTCGACCACCACGCCGACATGCCGTTCGGCGCGAGGATGACGGGCAGGTGGTAGCGACCTTCGGGGTCGGGCATGGAAAAGCGCAGGACGACATCCCTGACTATCCGTCGCCCCGGCGATGGCGCGGGCCTCGCGTCGAAATACGCGCCCGTCGCGAAGGCCATTTCGTATTCGGCATCAGCATGCTCGGGCGTTATGTCGACCGCCTCGCTCAGGCGCCCTCCGGGATCGGTCTGCGTGCAGAACACCACCGTGGCGGTGCCGTCCCGGGCGAGCCGACGCAGCGTGACCGTCACGCCTCCCGCATGCAGGCCCTCGACGGCGTCTAGCGTATGGGAAGAGACGATTGCCATGGCCACCTCACTCGATGGACGCCTTGTCGCGCTTGCTGGTCGTGGCGAGCACGATCGGGCTGATGACGCCCTTGGCCTTCACGTTTACGCAGGCGGTCTTGCCGCTTGCGATCGCACGGCGCAGCGCGGGCCCGAGCTGCTCGCGTCGCTCGACGAGTTCGCCATGCCCGCCCAGCCCCTCGAACATTCTGTGGAAGGGGATGTCGCGGAAATCCGTGGCGAAGTGCTTGCCGCTCGCGAAGAGCCGCTCCTGCTGCTGGGAGATGCAGTCGAGGCCGCCGTTGTTGTCGATCACCACGACGATCGGCAGCTTTTCCTGGAATGCGGCCTCTATCGACAATCCGCCGGACAGGAAGGCGCCGTCGCCGCTGATCAGGACGACGTTGGAATCGCGATGCGTGTTCTTTGCCGCGAGGGCGAGCGACACGCCGACACCGAGCAGGCTGAAGCTTCCGGGGTGCAGGATGCCGGCAAGCTTGCGTCCTTGCCAGCCGGCGAGGTTGACGGCGATCTCCGACCAGAAATGCGTGTTGCCGCCGTCGAAGACGAGCCAGTCCCGGTCGCCCATCTCGGCCTGGACGTCCAGGGACAGCTGGAGCGGGTGGATCTTGCCGCCGCTGGCGGCGGCCTCGTGGGTATCCCGCGCGAGGTCGGAAAGCGTCGCCTCGACCCAGGCGCCACGCCTGCTTCGGTTCAGGTCGAACCACGCGCGGCCGAGGCGCCACTTGCCGGCGGCCTGCATGCCGGAGAGCGCGTCGAGGAACGCCCCGGGATCGCTCAGAAGCAGGTGGTCGGCCGCGCGATTGAACTCGAGTTCCTCGTGCGAGCCGCTGACGCAGACCAGCTTCGCCGAGGCCGGGAAGAGGGGCGGGTTGCCGAAGTTCATCTGGTTGTCGAGGCGACCACCGACCATCACCGCGACGTCGCATTCCTCGAGCGCGTTGCGCGATGGCTGGTACTGGTGGATGTCCGCGAGGCCCATGTAGGCCTCGCATTCCTCGCCGAGCAGCTTCTGGTGGTAGGGGATGTTGAAGACCGGGATGCCGAGGTTCCTTCCCGCCGCCTCGAGGCTGCGCTCCGCGCCGGCCCACCAGACGCCATGGCCGCCAATCAGGATCGGGCGTTGCGCGGAGCCGACGAGGTCGAGGACCGCCGCGAGCGCCGCTGGCTCGGGCCAGGCCCGGGCCACGGGCCGCGGCCCGCGCGAGAAGGGACGCTCCTCGCGTCCGGCATCCTCGTCGAAGGACGAGAACATGATGTCGACCGGCAGGCTCAGATGCACGGGGCCGGGATAGCCGCTCGTGGCGATCGTCCATGCGCGATCGACGAACTCGCTGATGCGCGTGCCGTCTGTCACGCTGACGCTGTACTTCGTGAGTGGCGCCGCGATCGCGACGTCGTCGATCTCCTTGAACCCGCCTGCGCCGCGGCGCTTCAGAGTGCTCGAGCCGGTCACGAATATGACCGGCGAGCGCTCGCCCCATGCCTCCATCATCGCCGGGACGGCGTTCGCGAAGCCTTCCGGGCCGACGAGGCAGACGGTCGGCTTGCGGGAGATGCGCGCATGGGCGTCGGCGAGATGCCCGGCGACCTGCTCGTGCGGGCAGTTGATGACCCGCATCTGCAGTTCCATGAACCCCTCGAGGGCTGGGTTGCAGAACCCTCCCGACAGGGTGAACACATGCTCGACGCCCTTCTCGTGGAGCGCCCGGGCGAGCAGTGCGCCGCCCCTCATCCTCCGCCTGCCTTCCATGCCGTGCCTCCCCCCTGACGCGACCCGCGCGCGACTTGCCTTCGACAGCGCGACAGTGGTGAGTGGCTGGCCGGATCGACAAGCGACAAAACCCTGTCCTATGGGTGCTCGCGGGTTTATCCATTCCCCCCGGAGGCGGCGATGAAGATCCGCGTCAAGCGACTGCCCCTGACGGCGCTGCGTACCTTCGAGGCCGCTGCGCGCCTTGGCAGGTTCAAGGACGCCGCCGTGGAACTCGGCGTGAGCCCTACCACTGTCAGCAACCAGATACGCCGCCTCGAGCGCGACTGGTCGTGCAGGCTCTTCGTCCGGCGTCCGCGCGAGGTCCTGCTGACAGATGCCGGCCGCTCCCTCGGCAACGTCGTGAGGCAGGCCTTCTCGTCCATAGCCCGCGAGCTGGAGAACCATTCCGCCGCGTCGGCGCGGCGCGTCGATCTCGCGGTCGGGCCCATCTTCGCGGCGCGCTGGCTCACCCCCAGGCTCGATGCGTTGAGGAAGTCGCTTCCCGCGATCGAGCTCAACCTCCTGGGACGGCCGCGCATCACGGGGCCCGCGACCATGCCCGCCCCGATCGCGGTCGACTGGGGCGATGGCGACTGGCCCGGGCTCGAGAGCGAATACCTCTTCTCGATAAGCTACGAGCCCGTGGTCAGCCCTCGCCTCGCACGCTCCCTCGGGGGGCTCTGCTTGCCGGGCGACCTTGCCCGGTTCCCGGTCCTCCACCAGCATGACCGCGCCGAATGGAACTCATGGCTCGCGCTGGCGGGCAGGCCGGAGCTCGAGTTCGGCGCGTCCACGATCATCGCTGACGCGAATGTCGTGCTGCAGGCCGCGATCGATGGTCAGGGCGTGGCCTTGGCGCCCTTTCCGTTCGCGGCGGAGGACGTGCGCGCGGGCCGGCTGCTCAAGCCCTTCGCGATAGAGCTAATCCCCAGCCGCTCCTACTACCTCGTGATGCGTCCCGGCGCGCGCAATCGCCCGGAGATCAAGGCGGTGGCGGACTGGCTGCTCGCGCAGGCCGCCACCGAGCGTCGCGCGCGGGAGGCGTCGTCGCGTCGAAACCCCGGAAAGGATCCGACCTCATGCCCATCTTCGCCCTCGACGACCTCGTCCCGCTCCTCCCGCCCGAGGGCCGCTTCTGGGTCGCGCCCGACGCGCAGGTGATCGGGCAGGTCGAGCTCGGCGAGGATGCCGGGATCTGGTTCGGCGCCGTGCTGCGCGGCGACAACGAGCGCATCTCCATCGGCGCGCGCACCAACATCCAGGAAGGCGCGATGGTCCATACCGACCCGGGGCATCCGGTGTCGATCGGCGCCGACTGCACGATCGGCCACCATGCCATCGTGCATGGCGCGACGATCGGCGCGAACAGCCTGGTCGGCATGGGCGCGACGATCCTCAACGGCGCGCGCATCGGCGCGAACTGCCTCGTGGGCGCGAACGCGCTGGTGACCGAGCGCAAGGAATTCCCCGACGGGTCGCTGATCGTCGGCTCGCCGGCCAAGGCGCTACGCCAGCTCGACGTCGCCGCGATCGCGTCGATCCGGGAATCGGCGGCGCACTACGTCGAGAACTGGCGGCGCTTCGCGCTCGGCCTGCGCCGCATCGGCTGACGGGCGGGGCAGGGGCCGGGACGGGTGGGCGTGGTGGGCCCGGCAGGACTCGAACCTGCAACCACACCGTTATGAGCGGCGCGCTCTGACCATTGAGCTACAGGCCCACGCCATCCGGCTTATAGGCCAGATCCCCGTCCGGCGGAACCGGGGCCGCGCGCGACGCGCCGCGGCCCGGGTCGCGCCGGTCAGGTGTCCAGGAAGCTGCGCAGCTTGCGCGAGCGGCTGGGGTGCTTGAGCTTTCGCAGCGCCTTCGCCTCGATCTGGCGGATGCGCTCGCGCGTCACGTTGAACTGCTGGCCGACTTCCTCGAGCGTGTGGTCGGTGTTCATGCCGATGCCGAAGCGCATGCGCAGCACGCGCTCCTCGCGCGGCGTCAGCGTCGCCAGCACGCGGGTCGTCGTCTCGCGCAGGTTGGCCTGGATCGCGGCGTCGACCGGCAGGACGGCGTTCTTGTCCTCGATGAAGTCGCCGAGATGCGAATCCTCCTCGTCGCCGATCGGCGTCTCGAGGGAGATCGGCTCCTTGGCGATCTTGAGGACCTTGCGCACCTTCTCCAGCGGCATGCCGAGCTTCTCGGCCAGTTCCTCGGGCATCGGCTCGCGGCCGATCTCGTGCAGGATCTGGCGCGAGGTGCGCACCAGCTTGTTGATCGTCTCGATCATGTGCACGGGGATGCGGATCGTGCGCGCCTGGTCGGCGATCGAGCGCGTGATCGCCTGCCGGATCCACCACGTCGCGTAGGTGGAGAACTTGTAGCCGCGGCGGTACTCGAACTTGTCGACCGCCTTCATCAGGCCGGTGTTGCCCTCCTGGATGAGGTCGAGGAACGACAGGCCGCGGTTGCGGTACTTCTTGGCGATCGAGACGACGAGGCGCAGGTTGCCCGACGAGAGCTTGCGCTTGGCGTCCTCGTAG